>CBDVDJ010000147.1:0-6912 GCA_965372695.1 uncultured bacterium | reverse complement strand
GCCGCCGGGCGACTCGGGGGGTGGCTCGTAGGGCACCGCGAGCACGGTGGCCCGGTAATCGTTCTTGGTGGCCTTGTAGAAGACGATTCCGTCCTTGAAGTGACGTTCCGGGTGTTCAGCTATGATTCTGGCCGCGTACGGGTCGTAGGCGGCGTTGTAGCGCCATTTGACGCTGGTAGCGTCGCCGTCGGACACCTCGATCCCCTGCCAGACACCGGTAAAGTCGTACTTGCCGTTGCGTTCCTTGTCTCGGTAGACGAAAGGCCAGACAACGCCGTGTTTCTCGCGCAGGACGTCATACGGGGCGATATCCTTGCCCGTGCCCACCGAAAAGCTGCGGTATTCCTCCCACATGCTGCGGTAGAAGTCGTCGTCGGCCCAGGGATAGATGACGTCGGCCACCGTCCTGCCGTCGCCGGCGTCGAGGCGCTTTGCCACCTCGTACATCTGCCACACTTCCGTCCTGGCCTCGCCCGGGGGATCGACCATCTTGTTCCAGTGCTGGGTGCGGCGTTCCGCGTTGCCGTAGGCGCCCTCCTTCTCGATCCACATCGCCGACGGCAGGACGACGTCGGCCAGTTCGGTCGAACGCGTCGGATAGACGTCGGAGACAATGATAAAACAGTCGCGCTCCTCTGCGGCGCGCCGGTAGCGGCCGGCGTTCGGCAGCGACTGAAAAGGGTTGGCTACCTGCACCCAGAGCAGTTTGATGTCGCCGTTGTCGATCGACCGGAACATCTCGATGGTGTGTTTGCCCGGCTTCGGGTTGATTTTGTCCACGGGGATGTTCCAGATAGCCGCCGCTTTTTTGCGGTGGTCTTCGTTGGCGACCACCATGTCGGCGGGCAGCCGGTGAACGAACGTCCCGACTTCGCGCGCCGTGCCGCAGGCGCTCGGCTGACCCGTCAACGAAAACGGACCGGAACCCGGCTTCGAGATCTTTCCCGTCAGCAGGTGGATGTTATAGACGAGCTGGTTGACCCACGTGCCGCGGGTGTGCTGGTTGAATCCCATCGTCCAGTACGAACAGACTTTCCGCGAAGGATCGGAGATCAGCCTGGCCGCCTCCTCGAGCTGCCCGGCCCCAACGCCCGACAGCCGGGACGTGTACTCTGCCGTGTAGGTCGAAACGAACTCCTTGTACTCGACGAACGTAATCGGCGTCATCTTGCCCGCCGTCTTCGGGATGTCGGCGCCGCCGTCTTTGAGGCCGTAGCCGATGTTGGTCTCGCCCTTCTTGAATACGACGTTCGATTCGACGAATCCCTTGTCGAACAGGTTGTTCTGGATAATGTAGTTGGCGAAGTAGTTGGCGATCGCGAGGTCGGTCTGAGGCTTGAACTGGAGGTAAAGATCCGCCTCTTCGGATACCCGCGTGTACTGCGTGCCCAGGTCCACGAGCCTGACGCGGCCGGGGTTCTTGAGCTTGGTGTCCATGATGCGCGAAAACAGCACGGGGTGCATCTCGGCCATGTTTGCGCCCCACAGAAAAAACGTGTCGGCGTGTTCGATGTCCTCGTAACTCCCCATGGGCTCGTCCGACTGAAAAGTGCGCATGAACGCCGCCACGGCGCTCGCCATGCACATCCGCGCGTTAGGGTCGAGGTTGTTCGATCCGACACCGTCCGGTGAAACGAAGCCGAGGCCGGCCTTCATGAACTTCTGCGCCGCGTACCCTTCGAAGATCGTCCACTGCCCCGATCCCCACATCGACACACCCGTGTTCCCGTGTTCCCCGAGTATTTTCCGGTACCTGGAGGCGATCAGGTCCAGCGCTTCTTCCCACGTCGACACGACGAGCTTTCCGTTTTTGCGGATGAGCGGTTTGGTGAGGCGGTCCTTTCCGTACAGGATCTTGGCGAGGAAGTACCCCTTGATGCAGTTGAGACCCTTGTTCGACCAGCAGTCGGGGTCACCCCTGGAAGCAACTATTTTGTTGCCCTTGCGGCCCATCAGGACGCCACAGCCGGTACCACAGAAGCGGCACACCGCCTTGTCCCACGTGATGCCCAGGTTACCCTCGTCGCCGCCCGACGCCTGGTCGAGTTGTTCCCCGCCCTTTTTCTCGCAGGAACTCACGAGTGACGCCGCGGCGATCGAAGCGGCGGTGTTGCGCAGAAACTGTCTTCGATTCAGTGACATTTCGTACCCTCCGGGAATCTCCGGTCGTCCGGGACGTTATTCTTTTTTTGACGGATCGGGATTGTCGAGGACTTCGTCCTCGAAAAAATGGGCCACCAGTTCGATGCCGGTGACCCCCTCTGTGGTTTGTATCCGCTCGGTCAATGCGGCGGCGTCTTCGGTGGAAGCCGTTTCCAGCACAATGGCGAATTTGTGGCCGGACGACTTCACGATTTCGGTGTTGTCCAGCGCGCGGATCGCGTCACCGACGGCATCGGTGTGGTCGCCGCGCGTGTGGACGACGAGGCTGGATATGACGACGGGGCCGCCGGAATCCTGTTCCTGCATGGTGTTTCCTGACTGTAGTTGACCGCGGGACGGGGTCTGTGCAACACGATAGACCCCGCAGCAAATGTTGCATACCAGTTTCACGGGTGTCAACGGTAATCACAGTACGGTATGTGATTATGTGAATATCGAGGCGCAATAAACCATCGCAAGCGTTACTTGTTTATAGTCATTATGTTAGACGCTTCTATTGAAGTGGTTTTTATGATATCAAACCAGGCGGATTTGTTGTATGTTCGATGAAAGCGGATCGTCGGCCCCGAACGGGGAGGATGGTCCCCTTCTCCGATTCCCGCGGTCTAAGGCCTGTAAATCGGGCTACGGCTTCGGGAGCGTAAGGGTGGCGCTGGAAACGGCTTCGCCTTCCGAATTGCGGGCGCATCGAAATTGCCCGCGACGAATTGAAAAGGAGAAGACATCATGCCCGAGAGGCAATCTCTGGTCGATTCGTTCGGTCGACGAATCGAGAATCTACGTATATCCCTCACAGACCGATGCAACTTCCGGTGCGTGTACTGCATGCCGCCCGAAGGTCTTCCCATGCTGGAAAAATCCGGTTTTCTCTCGCTCGATGAGATCGTGCGTTTCGTCGGTATCGTGGGCCGGCTGGGCGTGAGACGCTATCGCCTCACCGGCGGCGAGCCCCTGTTGCGCCGCGACATCGTCGAAGTGGTACGGTCGATCAAGGCCGTACCCGGGGTGGAAGAGTTGTCGGTGACGACCAACGGCAGCCGTCTCTCCGAGCTGGCCGCACCGCTGCGCGAAGCCGGGCTCGACAGAATCAACGTCAGCCTGGACAGCGTCGACCAGCGTCGTTTCGAGACCGTTACGCTGACATCGCAGTACCAGAAGGTCCGCGATGGTATCCGGGCCGCCTTCGAAGCCGGATTCCCCGTCAAGCTCAACATGGTCGTCCTCAAGGGCATCCGGCGCGAGGAGATACTCGACTTTGTGAGCCTGGCGGTGGACCACGACATCGAAGTCCGCTTTCTCGAGTTCATGCCGCTGTGCGGCGAGGGCTGGGAGGCCGAACTCGTCTACCCCATCTCCGATGTTCGCGACACGATACGCGAGCGCTTCGAACTGCACCCGCAGCATCGCGGCGACAAGACGGCCGAGACCTGGCGGATCGGGAACGGTCCGGGCAGAGTGGGCTTCATCGCCTCGCTGAGCGAACCGTTCTGCGACTCCTGCTCGAGGATGCGGCTCACCGCCGACGGCAAGATCCGCCCCTGCCTGTTTTCCGACTACGAGATGCCGGTCGGGGATCTGCTCCGCAACGGCGCGGGGGACGAAGAGGTGATAGCCGCCATCCGGACGGCCGTCGCCAACAAGCCGCGCGGAAACCAGTTCATCGAAAAGCCGTTCGCCGGCACCGAGGAAGACGGCCGGAGAGTGGCCAACGGGCCGTACATTCGCACTGTAGGAGGATAATCTTGAAATCCGTAACGTCCAAGACGACGACGCTGAGGCGCGCGTCGGCGTGCGCGCGGGTGCGGACGAAGCCCGGCACGATCGAACGCATGCAGGCCAACGACCTGCCCAAAAAGGACGTACTCATCGTCGCACGCGTGGCGGCCACCTCCGCCGTCAAAAAAACGGCCGACCTGATTCCCTACTGTCACCCGATCCCGATCGACTTTGTCGAAGTCACTTTTG
Source organism: uncultured bacterium (assembly GCA_965372695.1). Classification (GTDB taxonomy): domain Bacteria; phylum Krumholzibacteriota; class Krumholzibacteriia; order WVZY01; family JAKEHA01; genus CBDUWU01. The sequence continues at coordinate 2,784 of CBDVDJ010000147.1, read as the reverse complement.
ACGTCGGTAAAGACGCGATAGAGATTTCCGCGTCGGTCGAGGCAATCTGGAAAACCGGCGTGGAGATGGAGGCGCTGACGGCCGCCACGACGGCGGCGTTGACGGTCTACGACATGCTCAAGCCGGTCGACAAGGAAATTGTCATCGAGGAAGTCCGCCTCGAGAAGAAAAAGGGCGGCAAGTCGTCTTTCAAGGACAAGGTACCCCCGGGTTTCAAGGCGGCCGTCATCGTAACCTCCGACGGCACGTCCGCGGGCAAGCGCGAGGACAAGTCGGGGCGGATCATTCTCGAACGGCTGCGGTCGTTCGGAGTCGAGGCGTCCTATGAAATCCTCCCCGACGATGAGGAGAAGATCACCTCGCTGCTGCGCGAGCTGGTCGGCGACGGCGCCGACCTGATCGTGACCACCGGCGGGACGGGACTCGGTCCGCGCGACGTGACCGTGGAAGCGACGCGTCGTGTGGTCGAACGGGAAGTTCCCGGTATCGCGGAGGCGTGCCGCACGTACGGCCAGAACCGCACACCGTACGCGATGCTGTCGCGGGGGCTGGCGGGAGTGGCCGGCAAGACGATCATCGTCAACCTCCCCGGCTCCTCGAGGGGCGCCGAAGAGTCGATGAGCGCCATCTTCCCCGCCCTCTTCCACGCCTACCCGATGTTGCGCGGAGGCGGACATTGATCGACTCGATCCCCTTGTGGCTTCCGGTCGCGTTTCTTTTCGTGGCGGTTGTCTACGCCGCCGCGGGATTCGGCGGCGGATCGGCCTATCTCGCCGTGCTCGCGTTGACGGCGATTCCCTTCCGGGCGCTGCCCCAGATCGCCCTGTTGTGTAACGTTGTAGTCACCCTCGGTGGTGTCTGGCACTTCCACCGCGGAGGGCACCTGGCGATCAAGCGCGTCCTGCCGTTTTTCGTGCTGTCGATACCCATGGCATACGTCGGCGGGCAGGTCGAGATCGGACAGCAGGCGTTCTACGTCCTACTGGGCGGGGCTCTCGTGGCGGCGGGTGTCTGGATGCTGATTCCGAGACGCCGCCTGGCCGCGCGGCCGTTGTCGACCCGGCAGGAGTGGGTGTTCGGGCTGATCCTGGGAGGCATTCTCGGGCTGCTGTCGGGGGTGACGGGGATCGGTGGCGGCGTTTACCTCGCACCCCTGCTTCTGCTGACGGGCTGGACGACACCCAAGCAGACGGCGGCCACCGCGTCGCTGTTCATACTGGTCAATTCGGCGGCCGGACTCGCCGGCCACCTGGTAAAGAGCATTTACATTGGATGGACGATCGTTCCCCTCGCCGCCGCCGCTCTCGTCGGCGGTCAGATTGGATCGCGCGTGGGCTCGTACCGCTTGTCGGGCGTCGCGGTGCAGCGGCTGCTCGCGGCGATCATCATCGTGGTCGGGGTTCGATCGTTGTGGAAGGCGATATGATCTCACCAAAAACCGCACTGAAGACGGTAATGGACCACTGCGATGCCCGCGGGACCACTGTCGTTGCGGCGGCCCGCGCGCTCGGGCACGTACTGGCGGAAAACCTCGAGGCCAACGAGCCGTTTCCCCGTTTCGACAATACCGCGATGGACGGATTCGCGATCCGTTCGGCGGATACCGCCGGCAGGACGGCCGTAAACCCGGCGCGGCTGGAGGTCGTCGATTCGGTCTTTGCGGGCGAAGTCGGCAAAAGGCGGCTGCGCCGCGGCGAGGCGTGCCGCATCATGACGGGGGCGCCGGTTCCGCCGGGCGCCGACGCGGTGGCGGCCAGAGAACTCGTGTCGCTCGAAGGAAACCGGATACTCATCGGCCGCGAAATCAAAAAGGGGCGCCACATCCGGCGCCAGGGCGAGGAGGCCAGGCGCGGAGACGTTATTTTACGTCAGGGCGCGACGGTCGACGCGGGCGTCACCGCCTGTATCGCGTCGCTGGGGTGTGCGCGCGTGCGCGTATACCGCAAACCCACGGTGGCGGTGATCGCCACCGGCGACGAGACCATCGCCCCGGGCCGACGGCTCCGCCCCGGACAGATCTACGACTGCAACTCATACATGCTGACGGCGGCGCTGCGGCAGATGGGAATGGCGCCCGTTCGCGTGCGCCACGTCGGCGACCGGCCGTCGGCTCTCCAGAGCGCGACGGCGGCGGCGCTGCGAGCGGCGGATGTTCTGGTCGTTACGGGAGGCGTATCGGTCGGCGACCGGGATTACCTGCGCGAGGTACTGGGACGACAAAGGGTCAAGGAAGTGTTCTGGAGGGTCAAGCAGAAGCCCGGCAAGCCCCTCTATTTTGGCGCGCGGGGACGCCGTGTCGTGTTCGGCCTCCCGGGCAATCCCGCGGCCGTGTTCACCTGCTTCTACGCGTACGTGTACCCCGCGCTTCGGCGCATGGCCGGACACGGCGACACCGGCCTGCCAAAGCGGCGTATGCCGCTTGCCGCGTCCGTCAAGCAGGACCCCGTTCGCTGGCGCATTCTCAAGGCAAAGACGATCGGGGGCGACCGTCCCGCCGTTCGTCCGTTGTCGCGGCAGGCGTCGCACATGATCTCGACGCTCGTCGAGACCGACCGCCTCATCGTGATACCGCCGGGCGACGGCCGCATCGACGCCGGCACGATCGTGACGACGTGGAGCCTGCCGGCCGGATGCGGATGTGCCGAGTGAGGATAGAAGTGCTTTTTTTCGCCCAGTTGCGGGAAGCGATCGGCGACTCGAGCAGAGTAATCAACGTCGAGGATGCTGCAGTCGTGAGCGACGTGGTGTCGTTGATCGAAAAGTGGCCCGAGTGGCGGGCTGTCT
>CBDVDJ010000146.1:0-6959 GCA_965372695.1 uncultured bacterium | reverse complement strand
CTCAAGGACCTGCACGTGCTGTGGACGAACGACGGCCGCGGCCGCAGCGAGACGCGCCTCGAATACCGCGACCGGTTTTTCCTCGGTCGGATGTTGATGGCGGGGCTCTCGCTCGAACAGATCGGTCAGGATACGCTTTACACGTGGCAGTCGCTCGGCGTCGAAGCGGGGCGTTCCGCCGGCCGGATCGGCCGCAACCTGGTCGGGTTCTCGCTCGGGCTCAACGCCGACCGGAACATTTTCAGCGAGGGCGCGCTGGTGCGGTCCTGGCGTTATCGAGTTTCTACCACCCTGTCTCTGGTCCGCGGAGACGCCCGGCGGCAAACATTTGTCGACATTGAAACCCGCTTCACCCTGGCGAGAAAAAATAACCACTTTCGCGAAGACGAAGGGGTCTGGTCGATCAACCAGTACATCGTCGAGGTCGAAGGCGAAGGCAGCTTCGGTCTGGCGAGGGCCCTTTCCCTCTACATCGGGGTCGTATACCGGGGACTCGAGAGCGACGAGGCGGTTATACCGCTCTCGGAACAGTTTTACGTGGGGGGCGCCCGCACCCTCAGGGGCTACCGCGAGAACCAGTTCCACGGCCGCCGGGTGGGGACGACCCGGACCGAGCTGCGACTCGGGAGCACGCCGGGAGAAAACCTGTTCCTCTTCGTCGATACGGGTTACATTCTTCAGGAACCAGTGGCCGGTGCCGGCAACGAATTCGTCACGAGCACGGATGTATTCAAGACGGGCTACGGCTTTGGATTGAGAACACGATCGCAGGTTGGCGTGATAGGGCTGAGCTTCGGTATCGGCGACGAGGTGTCGTTCGGCCAGGCCAAGGTCCACATCCTGCTCGAGCAGAACTTCTAATGACCCACCAACCCCTGACGCAGGTCGTCCTCCATACTCTCCGCGATTCGCTGCCCGGCGTTCTCGGCAAATCCTGGGAGCCGCGGGCCGGCCAGTCGGATATGGCGTCGGCGGTGGCGGCCGTGATCGAGACGGGCGGTGTCGAGGTCATCGAGGCCGAAACAGGGCTGGGCAAGAGCCTCGCCTACCTCATCCCGATCCTCCATCACTGCCGGCGTACCGGCGCCCGGGCGGTCGTTTCGACCTACACCCGGAATCTGCAGCGCCAGCTCATCGACAAGGATTTCGCGCTTGCCGGCCGCGCCGCGGGAGTAGACGTTCGGGGGGTGTCGTTAATGGGGCGCGGTAACTATCTCTGCCGCAGGCGGGCCGGGTCCAGAATCGGCCGGGGCCGGGGGCGCTCGGACGTGGATCCGGGAGTCGCGAGGTTTCTCCGATCGGCCCTCGCCGATGAATCGGGAGAACTGGATGCCCTGGCCGGAGCGTCGCGCTATCTCGACGGCGCGATGCGATTCGCCGTGTCGAGCCCGCAGCGAGACGCGGTCTGCGCCGGTTGCGACAGCCGGGGCGACTGCTTCATGCTGCGCGCGCGCCGCAGGGCTCTCGACGCCCAGGTGGTCGTCACCAACCACGCGCTTCTGTTCTCCGACCTGGCCCTGTCGGGCGCCCTTCTCGGACCGTTCGACGTACTCGTTGTCGACGAAGCGCACCACCTCGAAGACGTAGCGACGGATTTCTTCTCGATATCTTATTCGCCGCGGTCGATTCGCGGTGCGTCGCAGAGCGTCTACTCGCCGGAACTCGAGGAGACGGTGCGCTATATCAGCGCCATGGTGGAAGCCGACGACAAGGGAGACGCCCGCGAAGTGGACGAAGCGTGGAAGTCGTTTCACGCCGCCCTCGACGACGCGGAGGAACACACGAAGGCGTTGTTTGCGACCCTCGGGGCCAACGCCGCCAGGGGCGGAGGGGCCGGAAACGGCCAGGGGGCCGCCGACGTTGTCCAGGTGGTGTATCGTGAAGGGGCGCCGCTGCTCTACGGCGCCGACTCTCCGGCCGCCGGGGTGTCGCACGCGATGGCACGCCTGGAATCGGCCGCGGCGGCGGTGCTGGATGTGGCGGGGGAGTGCAAGTCGCTCGCCGAAAGCGGCGCCGCGGGCGCGATGAAGGCGGTCCGGGACACGGCGGCCGAGACGCGCGCGGAATTCGAATTTCTGCTGTCGGCGGCGGCGGACGATCATGTCTTCTACGCCCGTGTTGGCGGGCCCGGCGTGCAGGCGTTGACAGCGTCTCCCGTGGATGTGAGCGCGCGCCTGGGCGACGTGCTCGAAGAGGACGGTCGCGCGACGGTGCTCACGTCGGCGACGCTGGCGGTGGACGGGGATTTTTCTTTCACGCTGGAGCGCCTCGGTCTCGACGGGGGTGGTGCGAGCACGAAGCGGTACGAGAGTTCATTCGATATCGACGGCAGCCGCCTCGTGCTGCTGCCGGACGACGTTCCCGCCCCGAACGACCCGGCATTCCTTCCGGCGGCGGCCGGGTTGATCGAGGACGCCGTCGTCGCCGGCGGCCGCAGAGCGCTGGTTCTGTGCACGGCGCGTGGGCAGGTGTCCGCGCTGGGGCGCCTGTTGTCTCCGTCGCCACAAGTCGGTGGTGAGCTGTTTCTGCAGACCGCCGGGGCCAGCCGCGAGGAACTCCTCGAGCGATTCCGCGGCAGCCGCCGGGGCGTGCTCGCCGGGCTGGCGTCATTCTGGGAAGGGATAGACCTGCCCGGAGCCGACCTCGAACTGCTGATCATCCTGAAGCTCCCGTTCATGGTGCCCTCGGAACCGGTGACGAGGGCGCGCGCCGCGCGGCTGGAAGAGGTGGGCGAAAACCCGTTCGAAAAGCTGTTTATCCCCGACGTCGTCCTCAAGCTGCGCCAGGGAATGGGCCGGCTGATTCGTACTAGCCGCGACTCGGGGGCGGTGATAATATTGGATCGTCGGCTCGTGCACAGCCGCTACGGCGGCCAGATCCTGCGCGCGGTGACGAACCGTTCCGTTCGATGTGCCGGCAGGGAAGATACCCTGCTGCGGCTTACAGAGCATTTCCGGAAAGAATGACGAGGAGCGACTCGCGATGACAACAACGCGGAATGAATTCAAGCCGGGGAGCATCAGCGCCCCGAGGGGAAACAAAATCCGTTGCAAGGGCTGGCACCAGGAGGCGGCTCTGCGGATGTTGTGCAACAACCTCGACAACGAAGTCGGTGAAGATCCCAAGAACCTGGTTGTGTACGGGGGGCGCGGCAAGGCGGCGCGCAACTGGGACTGCTTCTACAAGATCGTCGAGGAGTTGACGAACCTGGAGAACGACGAAACGCTGCTCGTCCAGTCGGGCAAACCCGTCGGCGTGTTCCGGACGCACGAAAACGCTCCCCGGGTTCTGATCGCCAACTCTCTGCTCGTGCCCAAATGGGCCACGTGGGAGCACTTCTGGGAACTCGAGTCCAAGGACAAGATGATGTACGGGCAGATGACGGCGGGCAGCTGGATGTACATCGGCACACAGGGGATTCTCCAGGGAACCTACGAGACGTTTGTCGCCTGCGGCCTCAAGGAGTTCGGGTCTTCGCTCAAAGGGCGTCTCGTGCTGACGGGAGGACTGGGAGGGATGGGGGCCGCGCAGCCGCTCTCGGTCACGTTGAACGAGGGTGTCGTCATCGCCGTCGAAATCGACCCGACGCGTATCCAGAAACGGCTGGAGACGAAGTACCTCGACGAAATGACGGATGACATCGACGACGCCATCGAGAGGGCGATGGCCGCCAAACGCGAAGGCCGGGCGCTCTCGATCGGCCTGGTCGGCAACACGGCCGACGTGTTTCCCGAAATGCTGCGGCGCGGTGTGGAGATCGACGTGGTGACGGACCAGACGTCGGCGCACGATCCGCTGAACGGGTATGTGCCCAACGGAATGACGCTCGCCGAAGCGCTCGAACTGCGAAAGAGCGACCCCGACCGTTATATCGAACAGTCGTTCGCGGCCATGAGAACGCACGTCGAGGCGATGGTCGGTTTCCAGAAAAAAGGCGCGGCCGTGTTCGACTACGGCAACAACATCCGCGGCCAGGCCGAGAAGGCCGGTTACGCGGACGCGTTCTCGTTCCCCGGATTTGTTCCCGCATACATACGGCACCTTTTCTGCGAGGGCAGCGGGCCGTTCCGCTGGATTGCGCTTTCCGGCGACCCGAAAGACATCGCCGTCACCGACGACCTCATCCTGGAAATGTTTCCAAAAAACGAATCCCTCGTGCGCTGGATCAACCTCGCCCGGGAGCGGGTGGCATTTCAGGGCCTGCCGTCGCGGATCTGCTGGCTCAAGTACGGCGAACGGGCGAAGTTCGGCCTGGCGATGAACGACGCGGTTCGTGACGGTCGCATCTCGGCTCCCATCGTGATCGGGCGCGACCACCTGGACAGTGGTTCGGTCGCCAGCCCCTACCGCGAAACCGAGGCGATGAAGGACGGCACCGACGCCGTCGCCGACTGGCCGATACTCAACGCCCTCTTGAACGCGGTGAACGGCGCCTCCTGGGTGTCGGTTCACCACGGCGGTGGTGTGGGGATGGGGCTGGCAATCCACGCGGGGCTGGCAGTCGTCGCGGACGGCACGCCCGAAAGTGCGGCGCGGCTGGAACGCTGTCTCACCGGCGATCCGGGTATCGGCGTGGCGCGGCACGCCGACGCGGGATACGACACGGCGATCGAAGCGGCGAAGCGTGACGGAATCCACATTCCGTTGCTCGACGAATAATCCGTCCGGTGACGGTGACCGGCCCGATGGGCACGGCCGAATTCCAACTCAAAGAGGCAGGTGCGAGAGTGAAGAAGGATGCGGATCTTCTCGTTATCAATTCGAGTCAGCTGCTGACCCTGGCCGGCCACGGTGAAGGACCGCGAACGGGGCCGGACCTGGGCGACCTCGGCATCGTCGAAGGCGGCTCGTTTGCCGCTCGCGATGGCAGAATTGTGGCCGTCGGAACCCGGGACGCCGTAGAAGCGGCCGTCGATCCGGCGCCGGGCTGCGAGGTGGTGGACGCCGGTGGGGCCGTGGTGATGCCGGGTTTCGTCGACTGCCACACGCACACGGTGTTCGCCAGGTACCGCCTCGACGAGTACGAATGGCGGGTGGCGGGTACGCCGTACGCCATGATTGCCGAAAGGGGTGGAGGAATTGCGCGTAGCGTTGCAGATGTCCACGAAATGGATGAGGAGTCGCTTTTTGCGGTGAGCGAACGCCGTCTCGCCGGATGCATGAAGTATGGAACCACAACTATAGAAATAAAAAGTGGTTACGGGCTTGACTTAAAGAATGAAATGAAGATGCTTCGCGTGATAAGACGGTTGGCGGAAAAATCGCCGATGATGATCGTGGCGACCTTTCTCGGGGCACATTCTTTGCCAGAGGCTTATAGCGATAAGCGGGAAGAATTTATCGACTTAGTGACCGAGGAGATGATTCCGGCGGTGGCCGAAGCGGGATTGGCTGAATATAACGATGTTTTTTCCGAAACCGGAGTTTTTACGGTGGCCGAAGCGGAACGAATCTTGCTGGCTGGACAGCGAGCTGGACTGAAGGCCAGGCTCCACGCAGATGAATTAGACGATACAGGTTCCGCCGAACTGGCGGCCAGAATCGGAGCCGTTTCCGCCGATCATTTGACGAAAATCAACCAGAGGGGAATGGCCATGATGGCGGAGGCAGGCGTTTTTGCCGTGCTGCTGCCGGGCACGAGCTTCGGGCTGCCGTCGCTCCATTTTGCCCCTGCGAGGGATATGATCGATGCGGGGATGAGGGTGGCGCTGGCCAGTGATTTTAACCCGGGAAGTTCTACGAGTGAGTCGTTGCCGATGATGATCGCGATTGCCTGCTCCCACCTGGGAATGAGTCCGGCCGAGGCGATCGCGGCGGCGACGTACAACCCGTCGTTCGTCGTGGGGCGTGAACAGGAAGTGGGCAGCCTCGAGGTGTCCAAACGGGCGGATTTTATCGTGCTCGCCTGCGAGGATTACCGGGAGATACCGAACCGCTTCGGGATCAATCCGGTTGCAAGGGTATTCATCGAAGGAAAGGCCTGCGTTGACAACTAGGCTGATATCACCGCGCGCAGGAGGCCAAGTTGAGTAAGGTTAACGCCATCCGCAAGAAGGCGCTCGATTGCGTCCGCAAGCAGGACTGGCAGAGCGCCATCAAGGAATACAAGCGGCTTGCTGATCTCGATCAGTCGAATCCGAACGTGTTCAACGAGCTTGGGGATATCTACCTCAAGACGGGCAACAAGAACGACGCTTACGATGCGTTCGTGCGCGCGATCGATTCGTATACGCGCGTCAGCCTGCACAACAACGCGGTCGCCGTCTGCAAGAAAGTCCGCCGGCTGATTCCCGCTCGCTACGAGGTCCTCACCAAACTGGGCCTGATCCGCAAGAAGCAGGGCCTGGGCAAGGAAGCGGAATCATACTACAACACTTTTCTCGATCAACTTCTGAGCGACCAGCAGGTCGGTCCCGGCGAAGTGACGACTGTCAGCGCTGAAATCGTCGATGAAATGGGGAACTCATCGTCGGTGCTCGCCAGACTCCACGAGTGCATGATCAAGTTCAACCTGAAGGAAGAGACGGCGGATGTCCTGCAGAAACTCTATGACGCTTATACGGCCGACGGAAACGAAACGGGCCGTGCCGAGACCCACCAGAAAATCACAGAACTCGGGATGAACGTCGAAGAGTCCCCGGTGGCGGTGCCGCAAGAAGGCAAGGAGGGGGCCATTATTACCGAGGAAAACATCTGGAACGAGGCGCACACCGAGGGCGAACGCATGAATCCGAACGAAGGTGATCCCCAACCTCAGCCCGCCGTCCCTCCTGTCACCATGGACGCCCGCCCGGACTCGGTCTACGAATTCGGCGAGGTCAAAATGGATGCCGCCGGATCGGCAGCTACGTCGACCCAGACGATACCGGAGCCCCGGGAGGCCGCCCCTGAAGCCGGCGCGCCGGATGTGGTTGCCGGGGAATACGTTGTTGACGCCGGGGAGAGCGAAGACGAAGAGG
>CBDVDJ010000145.1:0-6970 GCA_965372695.1 uncultured bacterium | reverse complement strand
CCCCATGATCCTGCTGCTCTCGTCCAGACAGCCGCTCCAGGCCGCATCGGTGTTCATCGCGGGAGTATTCGTCACCTATTTCGGAATGTCGGTGCTCGTGTATCTCGGGCTGGACAGCCTGCTCGACGCCGCCGACATCTGGTTCGAGGAGTGGAAGAAGAGCCCCCGGACCATCTGTCTCTACGTTCAGATCGCGATCGGCATCCTCCTCCTCGTTACCGCCATCGCCATGATGAACCCCGCAAGGAAGCCCCCCCGGAGGCAGCCCGGCTCGGTCTCCCCCGCCTCGATTTTCTTCTTCGCCGCCACACTCGTTATCATCGGCATACCCGGCGCGGTTCCCCTGTTCGCCGCCATCGACCTGATGCTCCGCGCGGACGTGCGGGACGCAACCGCAGTGTGGTTGTTGCTCTATTACAATCTGATATTCGTACTACCCTTCGTCGCCCTGGTGATCGTCCGCGCGGCGCTGGGCGACCGCAGCACACCCGTGTTCGAGGCGATCAGCCGGTTTCTTTCCGCCTGGGGCAAACGCATCGTGATCGTCGTCCTTCTGCTGCTGGGGCTGGCGCTCGTTGCCGACGGCGTCGGCTGGCTCATGGGCCGATCGTTCATACCGATCGGCTGAAACCACCGGGCCAATTAATCCGTAAACAAATCCAGAAGGAGACCCACATGAAATATTTTCTGACATTCATTTGTTTGCTTGTGGCCATGTCGGCGCCGGCGCTGGCGCAGTCGGACGACGCCGACCGCAGGGCCATCGAAGCCACCGCACTCGACTACGGCATGGGGTGGTACGAAGGGGACGCGGAGCGCATGGAACGTGCCCTCCACCCCGACCTCGCCAAGCGCGTCGTCGCCCCCGATCCCCGGTCGGGCAAGGGCAAGATCGATCACATGAGCGCGATGAAGCTCGTGCAGTCGACGCGCGCCGGGTACGGCGCGAAAGTTGCCCCCGAAACGCGCAAAACGGTGGTGACGATCCTCGAGGTCTACGGCAACGCCGCCATCGTCAAGCTGGAGATGCACGACTGGGTCGACTTCATGCAGATGGCGCGGCTCGGCGACCGCTGGGTGATTGTAAATGTTCTGTGGGAACCGACTCCCGAAGCGAAGAAAAAGTGGGGATATCCCGAGGGGTTGTAGCCCGACCGGTGGCGTCCGGAGCTATTTCCGCTTGTTCCTTCGGACGTGCTCTACCACCTGGCTCGTCGATAGCGCGCTGCTGGAAGGGCCGGCGCGGACGTAGTACTTCTCTTCCTTGCCGTGCCTGAGGTAGGCCGGGTCGGTGGCCGGTTCGCACTCGATCACGAATACCTTCCGGTCCGCGACCGTGACGATGGCGGCACTCACCCGGGGGTTGAACTCCAGGCCGATGTGCTGCTTGAACAGGTGGTTGTAGTGGAGCAGAAACTTGTCGTCGTTGGCGAACTTGTCCGATTCGAGTCCGATGAGTTCGCCGTCGTCGTTCACCCCGATGAGGAGCACACCGCCGTCGGTATTGAGGTAGGCCACCACCGTCTTGAGCCACGAGATTTCGACTTCCTTCCCCGGCTTGTCAGCGTTGATGTTCCACCGCAGCGTCGACTTGAACTCGAGACGGTCACCCTCGCCCCGGGCGATCAACTCGAGCAGAGCCGTCTCGTCATCCAGGTCGAGGCCCGCTTGCCCGGCTTCCCGCCGGGCCTGGGTCGTAAGGACCGTCACGATCACCCCGATGAGCAGCACCCCGAGGATCACGAGGACCGCCTGGTGCTGGCGGGTCCTCACCTCGTCGATGAAGCTCGATTCCGGCACGGCTACCGCCAGCCACAGCCGCGCCGAATCGCTGGACACCGAGCGGAATTCCACCCACCATCGAATACCCCCGCTGTGGACGAGAAAGGGAAACTCCACGGCCGCCCCCACGTTCTTCCACTCTTTCATAAAGTCAATTTCCTGCTGCGTCGGCGTCCGCGTCGCGTTTTCGTCGGCGGCACCACCCACATCGAGGACCTGGAAGTTCCGGTTGATCAGAAATGAAAAACCGTCGCGGGCGTTCACCAGGTCGCCGGTAAACCGGATCACCGCGTCCAGGGGGACGTCAACGCCGGCAACGTGTGTAACCGCATCGGGTCCGGTGGTGCGCCAGCTCTTCGACAGCGTCACCCCCACCTGCTTCTTCGTGAAAAACATATAGGGTTCGGTCCACGAGATGCCGCGCTCGTCGGCGGCCTTGTCGTCGAAGGCCGCCTCGTACCACGGCCGCTTCCGCGGGTCGTACTCGAGTTCCTCCCGCCAGTCGGCGAGAAGCGAGTCGGCCAGAGACCACCGCCGCCACCGGAACCACCCGGGGTCGGCGCCGGCGTCGGTGGCCCTTGTCAGCCACGTCGAGTCTTCCCGCATCAGCAGGTACTCGACGCCGAGTTCCGTCGCGATCATCATCGACGTCACCCAGGGAAACTGATCGAGTATGGGGATGAACAGGTCGTTGAGGGCTGTGTGGTCGTCGAGCCGGAGTGAACCCCGCTCGCCCCATCTCTCGACAACGGCGAGGTACCCCTGGAGGGGGATGAAGAGCTTGTCCAGCTGGTCGCGAAACGCCATCTCGGCCTGGTCGGCCGTCCGCTTCATGAGAGACTCGCTCATCTCCGAGCGGACCACGGCGGTCAGTTCGATGATGGCGGCGACGACGGCGGCCACCGTCACCAGGAGCAGGATGACGAGGAGACGGACGCGCTTTTTACGGCTGGGGCTTTTCATGTTTCGTCGGGTCCGGTACTGGTTAAAACAGAAACATCACGCCGGCTGTGGCGAGAAACTGCGCGATGCCGACGCCGCCCACCGTGGTGTAGCACCCGTTGTAACCGCAGCCGATGCCGGCGCCCCCGCTCATCATCGTCCACGGCAGCGTCGCCTGGATCCTCAGCCCGATACGGCTGTTGGGATAATATTTGGCGCCGAATCCCAGGATGATGGAGAACTTCCACATGTCGTCGGCCGCCGGCAGGTCCTTGAAGGCGAAGCGCGTCGCCCCCAGCGTGATCATCCCGAAAGGAAAGACTTTACCCTGGCGCGTTCCTCCGATCCCGCCGATCTGGAAGTACTCGACGGATACGTCCGTCACGTCCTGCTTGAGGCCGGCGGATTTGAAGGTGAGATCGCTGTCCTGTCGGCTGTAGAGGAGGGCGAGCTGGGCGCCGGCGTGCATATTGACGTCGACCTCGATGCCCCAGACGGGGCTGCTGGTGATGTCGAGGTCGCCGGTAGTATCGCCGAACTGGACCCGGCGGGCAAAGGTCCACGCGTATCCCGCCCACGGCGTGACCTCCAGCTTGTGCATCATCGTGGTGGACAGATTCCGTTTCGGCGGCTGCCGGTACTGCGCGGCGGCGCCGGTCGTTAAGAGGATAAGAAATGCCAGCGAACAGACGAGTGTCTTGATCATGTTGCATAATCTCCGTTGATCAGAATGAGCCCGCGCCGAGCTCGATAGCGTAGCCGATGCTGTTGAAGCTCCACGCGTCCTTTCCCTGGTACTGCAGCCCGACCCGAAGTCCCCAGAAGTCGGTGCCCAGCTTGGTGAGAAACTTGAAAGCGGTATGCCCGATATTGGCCCTGAACTTGAGACCGGTCTCACTGACGAAGTACGTGGTGGTACTACCCGTATCGTCCTGGTCCCACTTGGCCCCGGCGGCGAAGTAGGGGTCGACCCAGCGCGAGGCCGACGGGGTGTACAAGCCCTGCCAGGTGATGTCACGCAGCCTCTTGTCGGAAAAAATGAGGCGCTGGACGAGCCATCCCCCCGTCAGTTTCACTTCGAGGTTCTTGACGATGAAGAACGGGAATACGAATGAAATGCCCGGGTCGCCGTCGTAACGAAACGCCACCGACAGAGATTTGCGCGCGCTGCCGTCGTAGAGCCAGTCGGTGTATTTCTTGAATTGAACGTCCTCGTCTACTTCGGGCCAGTCGGGGTCGCCCTTGTCCTCGATGAACGGATACAATTTCTTGTCGTATTCGGCCAGTTCCGGCCGCGGGAACTCGCGCAGTTCGTAGATCGCGTTGTCCGGCGCGTACTCTGCTTCCGCAAAATGCATCTTGCGAAGCGGGCTGTCCTCGGGCAGCGGCGGGTACACCCGCGTGTCGGGCGTCCGAAACTTGGCCATCCAGCTCTCGAATCCTCCCGAGGCGAGCATCCCGCTCCGGATCACGTCGCGCACCCCCCACGCGTCGTTGATCCGCTCATTGACGTCGTACCCGGGTGTGTAGAAACCGTCGCCGTTCTTGTCCGTGCAGCTGGCGTGCTTGCCCTCCTCCACCAGGATCGTCATGGGAAACACCGTATAGACATCGGAGTTGAGCGTGTTGTCGTACCAGAGTATGCCGTGGGCCTTGCCGGTCACCCTCATGACGACCATCCCGTGGCGGCAGTTCTCGCAGTCGCGGTCGCCGAAGCCGATCTTCATCTCGACCGATTCGACGTCGTGCTGGTGACCGCCGAATCCTTCTTCGCTGGGATAGTAGAAAAAGAAATCGAGGTTGACGGCGGTCACGTTGCGGAGGTCGATGACCGCCTTGCCGCGGTCGTCGCCGGCGGGAATATACGGCGGTGCCGTGTGGTCCTCCCTGGCATACACCGTACGCAGGCGGTAGTAGACGACGGGGGCGTCGGGGGCGTCCTCGAAAGGAAAGGCTTCCGGAATCCGGATATCGCGGCCCTTGTAATCGTCGAGGAGCGGTTCATCCGGCGAAAACCAGAGGATGGGGGCGCAGTAAGCGGCGAGCCTTTCCACCGTCATGGTGGAGTCCATCCCGATCCACACCACACCCGGCACGTCGGCGAGTTCGCAGCACGGGTCGACGGTCCTGGCCAGGCGCGATGCCTGGGCGTGCGCCGTACCGTCGGTCAGCGGGAGACCGGGATCAATCAGACACAATCCGGCCGCCATGACGATGGCGGCGGCGAGAGCGATGGTCCGCATCTGGGATACTCCTTGTTTTGAAAAAAGACGGGAACTGGAATTGTGAGAGTATACTGCGCGGGGGCCGCGGGCGATAGTAATTATGGCCGGAGGTACTTCGCCCGCAGGGCTTCATAATGAGCGGCTTCTTCGAGCTTCCCCCGCTTATCCGCTCCATTGAGGTAGACGGCGGCTTTGTCGAGCAGGGTTCCGATGGCGGCGGCGCGGTCGGTGTCACCGAGCACGCCTTCTTCGAGGATCCTGTCTATTGCCCGGATGCGAAAACGATCCATCCCGCTGTAGCGGCGCGAGAGCTGGTCTTCGTGCCCGCCGTACTTGACCGTGAGCGCTTCCTCGACGAACAGAACGGGGTGCCGCGCACAGATCCGCAGCCAGAGGTCGTAGTCTTCGCACACGGGTAGCGACTCGTCGAATCCACCGAGTCCGCGCAACAGTTCCCGGCGGATCACCACCGACGACGGTGAAATCACACAGAGCGGCAGGCATTTCCGGAAGATGTTTCCTCCCGACTTTTTGTGGCGCTTGCCCTCGTTCACCCGGCGTCCGTTCCGGATCCATATTTCGTTCGTGTGGCACAGGTGGTACCCGGGCTTCTCCGCCAGCGCCTGCATCTGGCGTTCGAGTTTCCGGGGGCGCCATTCGTCGTCAGAATCAAGCAGGGCGATCCACACTCCCGTGGCGGCAGCAATACCCCGGTTTCGTGCCGAACTCACACCGGCGTTGGCCTGGCGGATCACCCGCACACCCGGGTAGTCGCGCGCGATGACCTCCTCCACACCGTCGGTCGACCCGTCGTCGACGACGATCACCTCGTCGGGAGGGCGGGTCTGCGCCGCGACCGAATCGAGCGCGCGGACAAGCGTCCCCGCGCGGTTGAAGACGGGGATGATCGCCGATATCGTCGTAATCACGGGGGCTCCCATGGGTGCACCGTATCGCGCAGGCCGGGCGCGGTCAAGCCATTGGCTGTTAACTCGTTAAAAACAAGCAAGATCGAGACGCCGGGCCGCTTGACATCGCCGCCGATATCTGGCAATATTGTCCGGATCGGGGCCGCCGGGCCGCCGGGCCCCACCCGGTGAAGAACACGGATTCACCCCCCTTGCGCGAACGTCAAATTGTAATTCACGGAGGAATCGAATGAGAGCGAAGTATTATCTATTGGCAGCCATGGCGACGATCCTGGTCTCGCTTCCCGTGATGTCGTCGGCGGGAGACATCGAACTGACGCCGTACGCGGGATACCGCTGGTCGAGCATGCTCAGCGGGACATACGTCGACACCCAGGACGAAAATGGAAACAACGTCCGGCTCGAAAACCTCGACTTCGACAGCGGCGCGGCTTTCGGCCTGTGGTTCGACTGGCGTGTCGACAACCGCGTCCTCCTCGAGTTGACGGCTGAAGGATTTCCCACGAAGATGGTCGGCACCAATACCGACACCGGTGAGAAGACAGACGCGTTCGACATCGTGCTCTACTACTTCCAGATCGGCATACAGTATGAGATCATCGAATACGGCGTCTCGGCCGAAGACGTCAAGATCCGCCCGTTCATCTCCGGCAGTCTCGGATCGACGTGGTTCGATCCCGCCGACAATCGCACGAGCACTGCAAAAATGAACGCCGCTTTCGCCGTCGGATTCAAGTTCATGTTCAACGAACGGCTGGGACTGCGCACGCAGGGCCGGTATATGTGGACGTACATGGGCGCGTCGAACGACTATTTCTGCACCGGCGACGGCACCGGGACGGGCGAGCAATGCACCGTGTTCCCCGCCTCGGAATCGCTCAGCCAGATCGATATCACACTCGGATTGATCATCACGCTATAGAAACGAGAATCCAATGCCATTCAATATACGTAATCGTAATTTTCTCAAACTCGAGGACTTCTCACCCGAGGAAATCCAGTATCTCCTCGACCTCGCGATGCAGCTCAAGGCGGCCAAATACGGCGGCTATGAGCAACCGAGGCTGAAGGGCAAAAACATCGCCCTTATTT
>CBDVDJ010000144.1:0-6980 GCA_965372695.1 uncultured bacterium | reverse complement strand
CCCGAAACCGGCGGCAACATCGTCCGCCTCACCGATGCCATCATGGAACTCGATTACCGCACCGGCGAGGTGCTCGACGCCGTGCCTGCGGATATTGAAGCGTAATAACATCAGCGGAACCACCAGGGGCAGGAGGCCCGCCGAGTAGTCGGCGATCGCGGTCATGATCTCACGCTTCCCGGCCGGTTCGAGGGCGCGCTCGAGGCAGCCCATGGCGAGCCCGAGGATATTCCCGTGTTTCTTGACGGTTGCCCGTGTCCTCATCACGGCGGCGAGTTCATTTTCATACAATATAAACAGCTCGCTGTCCTTGACCCGCCCGGCGCCGGCTACGATGCGGCCCATACGGCGGCAGCCGGCTTCGTTGTGCGATCGGAGCAGCATCTCGTGCGCGGCGTGGAAAGCGACCAGGCGGCGGCGCGTCAAGCCGCGCCCGGCGAGATTCCGCCAGCGGTTGCGGCAGAAGACGCGTTCGATGAAGTTCTCGCGGATCGCGGCGTCGCCGAGCCGGCCCTCTTCCTCGACGGGAAGTGCGGGCCAGCGATCCATCAACGCGTCGGCGAACAGCCCCACCCCGTCACGGCGTTCGATCTTCCGGTCGCCCCACACCCTGATACGTTCCCTGCCGCACGATGGAGACCCTCGCTTGAGGATGTAGCCGTCCAGGCCCCCCCGCATCAACTCCCGCACTCGCTTACGCGAGTACGATGTCAGGCGCCTCGTGAAGTCCGTGCCCGTCGACGGGCACACCATCCGGGCTTCGCCGTCGATGCCGGCTTCCAGCCGGACGGTGGGGCGGGGAGTCCCCATCCCGATTTCGACTTCCGGGCAGACCGGGACCCACTCGAACCACCGCCCGAGCACATCGACGATGAATGCATTTTTTGAGTGGCCTCCGTTGTAACGGACCTCGTTCCCCAACAGGCACGAAGAAACGCCGAGACGCAGTCGCACGGAATCGTCGTGCCACGCGCGCCAGCCGCCCGGCGACCGATCGAGATGCTTCGCTTTCATGCCGATCATGTTAACTGACCCGGGTCGCCCGGACAACAGCGACGGTGATGTGTTCAACATCGGATCAACGCATCCGATTATTGTTGATGCGGATCGTCAATTGAAATAGTGTTTCAATCAAATCCTCGAACAATTCCCGGAATCGTAATCCAAGAGAGGTGAAACCATGAAAAGGTGCTTGATGTGCGCACTCCTCGTAGGAGCGGGTGTGTTGCTCGTCGCTCTGTCGGCACAGGGTGGCGAGGCGGACGACATGAGCCCGCCCGTCGGATTGCCTCCCGTGCCCGTACCGGCCGACAACCCGCAGACGCCGGCCAAGATCGCGCTGGGGGACAAGCTGTTTCACGACATTCGATTCAGCTCGACCGGGGAAGTGAGTTGCGCTACCTGTCACGACAAGGACAAAGCGTTCACGGACAGTCCGCTCAGGACGTCGGAAGGAATTGCCGGCTTGACGGGTACGCGCAACGCGCCAACGGTGTTGAACGCGGTTTACATGACTACCCAGTTCTGGGACGGCCGGTCGCCGAGCCTGGAGGACCAGGCGCTCCACCCGTTCCTCAACCCCGTGGAAATGGGGCTACCCGACCACGAGCCCATACTGGAGGTTATCCGGACCGATTCCGAATACGTCGAGTCGTTTCGGGAAGTATTCGGCATGGACGTCAAAGATGTGACGATGAAGGAGGTCACGATGGCCATCGCCGCCTTCGAGCGGGCGCAGGTCGCCGGCGACAGCCCCTTCGATCGCTGGTTCTACCTGGGAGAACAGGACGCGATGACCACGCAGCAGATTCGCGGATACGTCGTGTTCATCAACCAGGGACGCTGCGTGTCGTGCCACATCATCGAGCAGACGCAGGCTCTTTTTACCGACAACCGGTTCCATAACATCGGCGTGGGAATCAATGACCTCCAGGACGACATCCCGAAGCTGAGCAGGGAGTTTCTGCACGCCGATGCGACGCTGACGGAGGTTGACGTCGAGGTCCTTACCGACGCCCGGACGTCCGAACGGGGGCGCTTTGCGATTACCCGCCAATTCGACGATCTGGGATCATTTAAAACGCCGACGTTGAGAAATATCGCCCTGACCGCGCCGTATATGCACGACGGGAGCCTGCCGTCGCTGCAAAAAGTCGTTGTTCACTACAACAACGGCGGCGTCACCAATGCGGGAGGCCGGGTGAATGATTTTCTCAGTGGCGGTATCCGGCCCCTGAATCTCACGGATACCGAGATCGACAATCTGGTGGCGTTCATGGAGGCTCTCACGAGTCCCACCGCCGTCGCCGAGGCCCAAAAGGAATAAGGAGGCAGACATGATGAACCGCCGGAATTTTCTAAAGAGTGCGGGCGCGCTCGCGGCGGCGAGCTGTCTGCCCGTGAGCTTGGTGGAACTCGCCTTCGCCGACAAGCGCAAGAACTTCACGTTCGCGTACATTTCCGACGCGCACATCCAGGAAATGTCGGGTGGCAAGTTCGTGCACAATTGGGATCGGGGGCTTATACGCGCCGTCGCCGAGACCAACCTGCTCACCCCGAAACCCGATTTCGTGGTATTCGGTGGAGACCTCGCGCAGCTGGGCAAGAAGTCGGAACTCGACCACGGGGCCGACATGTTGTCGAAGCTGGATTACAAGACGTACTGCGTGATGGGAGAGCACGACTACTATCTGGATCTGGGCGAATACTGGTCGAAGCTGTTTGGCAATCAGTACTACAGTTGGGATCACAAGGGTGTGCACGTCGTCACATTGAACAGCATCCTCACCTTCGACGACTGGACCCACGACCGGTGGCCGTCCGACGAACAGCGTATGCTGGAGATGGCGGGGCTGGACAACCCGAACGGGTCGCCGTTCATGGTGGGCGAGAGCCAGCGCAGTTGGCTCGAGAAGGACCTGCAAAAGGTCGAGAAAGACACTCCCATTGTGTTGTTCTCGCATTCACCGATCCAGAAGATTTACAAAGGCTGGAATTTCTGGACAGACGATGCAGAACAGGTGCAGGCGCTGTTGAAGCCGTTCGATGACGTCACCGTTGTCTACGGTCACGTCCACCAGATCCAGTACAACCAGATCGGCAACATCAGCTTTCACGCGGTCATGGCGACCGCCTGGCCGTGGCCGTATCCTCAGAGCTACGCCCAGGCCGACGGTCATCTGCCCAAGCTGACGGTCCCGATGAACCGGGCGGATCCGTTCTTCGAGCGCGACGCCACAGGCTGGCAGCTCATCGACCTGGAAAACGGACGCGTGGCGATGGACTACAACCTGTACAATAATACGAATCGTGTTGTGGCGTTCGATCCGGCAACGGGCAAACCGGTCGATAAAAAGTTCCAGGAATCGTCGAAGCAGATTCCGCCGCAAACCCATTACTAGAGGAGAAAGCGATGTTGAAAAAAATCGCAGGAGCGGCGCTTGTTGTGGCCGTCATCGCTCTGTCCGTGGGTAAGTACACGGCCCGGGCGGACGAGTTCACCCAGCAGGATCTCGAGCGCTGGGAAAACGAATACATGAGTGTCGTGGACAAGGGGCGGCAGTTGTGGGTAAGCGGAGAGCTGGGGACCAACGGCGTCTCGTGCGCGCAATGCCATCCCAACGCTGCCGACACACACCCCGAAACCTACCCGAAGTTCCAGCAGCAGTTGGGCAAGGTGATCGCGCTGCGCGAAATGATCAACTGGTGTCTGATGAATCCTCTCGAGGGGGCGCCCCTGGAACTGGATGACCCGGACATGGTCGCCATCGAGGCGTACGTGACGTACGAACGAAGGGGCGTACCGCTCGCCCCGGGCAAGCACTGACCGGGATGCTAACAGCAGGAGGTGCGGTGTGGCACCTTCTGCTGGTTACTTTCGCGATGCCACGAGCCAGGGGCACGACCACCCGTGGGATCCCCCGGGGGCGGGGGTCAAGGCGTGGCGTTACCTGGTGCAGAACTCGCAAGGCGCCTCCATCGACCTCGGGCGCGCTAACGCGGGCTTTTTTGACGGTGCGTCGATCGATGTCCTCGACGAGCGGATCGCGATCACGTTCCGCTACCCGATTACAGATCCGACGGGCGACACGGTATTCGACGACGACCTGACGTTTTTCCTGTTGGGAAGGGATACGGCCGAAAACGGTGAACCGGTATTCTACCAGTACATGTTCATCAACGGCACGCAGCAAACGATAAACGTTTTCCCCGCCGGCGCCCTGGGCAGGCGCACGACGGAAAAAACGTTCACATTTCAGGTCCGTCTGGTCAGGTGACCGGCCTGGCTACTCCGCCGACTTGTCCTTCGGGTCGTCGACCAGCTTCGGCGCCGGGTCGACGGCCTTGTGGTGCGTTTCGGCCTCCGCGAAGTCGGGCGTGTGTTCCTTGAACTGATCCTCTTCCGTCGAACCGGCCATGGCCGTCGTTGATACTCTGCCGCCCGAGATCACCTGTGCGATGTCGTCGAAGTAACCCGCGCCCACGAACGACTGGTGCTTGATCGCGCGGTAGCCGTGGTCTTTCTCGAGTTCGAACTCCCGATCCTGCAGTCTGGAATACGCCGCCATGCCTTCGTCGCGGTACGCGTGTGCGAGTTCGAACATGCCCGTGTTGACCGAGTGGAAGCCGGCAAGGGTGACGAACTGGTACTTGAAACCCATCGCGCCCAGCTCGCGCTGGAATTTTGCGATCGTGGCCTTATCGAGATTGGCCGTCCAGTTGAACGACGGCGAACAGTTGTAGGCGAGCAACTGGTCGGGGTACACCTTGTGCACGGCCTCGGCGAAAAGCTTCGCTTCGGCGAGGTCGGGCTTCGCCGTCTCGCACCAGACGAGGTCGGCGAAGGGCGAGTACGACAGCGCCCGGTCGATCGCCTGGTCGAGTCCCGGCTCGACGCGGTGAAATCCCTCGGGGGTCTTCTCGCCGGTGAGGAACTTGTGGTCGCGTTCGTCGATGTCGTTGGCCAGGAGCGTGGCCGCGTTGGCGTCGGTGCGCGCGATGACGAGTGTCGGCACGCCGAGGACGTCGGCGGCCAGGCGCGCCGCCTTGAGCTTGTTGATCGCTTCGCCCGTGGGGGCGAGCACCTTGCCCCCCATGTGCCCGCACTTCTTGAACGAAGAGAGCTGGTCTTCGAAGTGGACACCGGCCGCTCCGGCTTCGATCATCGCCTTCATCAGTTCGAACGCGTTGAGCACGCCTCCGAATCCCGCTTCCGCGTCGGCGACGATGGGCGCGTACCAGTGGGGCATGCGTTCGCCGAGCCCGCCCTCGTGGGTGATCTGGTCGGAGCGTTGCAGGGCGCTGTTGATGCGCCGCACAAGGTTGGGGACGCTGTCGACCGGGTAGAGACTCTGGTCGGGGTAGGTATTGAAGGAGCTGTTCATGTCGCCGGCCACCTGCCAGCCGCTGACGTAGATGGCGAGCAGCCCCGACTGGACCATCTGAACGGCCTGCGATCCGGTCATCGCGCCGAGAGAGTGGACGTACGGCTCCTCGTGGATCAGCTTCCACAGCCGCTCTGCCCCCAGCGTCGCCAGCGTGTGCTCGATCTTCACCGAGCCGCGCAGCCGTACCACGTCTTCGGCGGTGTGGTCGCGCTTTACGCCTCTCCAACGTTTATCCTTTGCCCAGCTGTCCTTCAGTTGTGCGATTTCGAGTTCCTTGTCCATCGTGGCTCCTTCCACTGCTGCTTTTTACAGGTATTCGTATCCTGTGAGCGTGAGAAATTCGGTCATGCTTTCGTTCGTTACGATTTCTTCCATCAGTTCCCGGGCCTTCGCATAAGTCCCGGACAAGAACTGCTCGTCGCCGACGAGCGCGCGGATCTTGTCCATCTCCTCGTCGAATATCCGCCGGCAGAGTTCTTCGGTCACCTCGCGCCCGTCGTCGAGGACTCCGTTGGAATTGTGAATCCACTGCCAGAGCTGGGAGCGCGAAATCTCCGCCGTCGCGGCGTCTTCCATCAAATTGTAGATCGGGACGCAGCCGTTGCCCGCGAGCCATGCCGCCATGTAGAGGATCCCGACGTTGACGTTGTGCCGCACCCCCTGCTCGGTGATCGCGCCCTCGGGCACGGTGAGGAGGTCCTTCGCCGTCACCTCGACGTCTCCGCGCAAGCGGTCGATCTGGTTGGGATCCGGCATCTCGTCGTCGAACGACTTTTTTGCGATGGTGACGAGACCGGGGTGTGCGACCCACGTGCCGTCGTGGCCGTCGCTCGACTCGCGTTCCTTGTCGGCGCGGACCTTGCCCAGCGCCTCCTCGTTGGCCTGCGCGTCGTTCTTGATCGGGATCTGCGCGGCCATGCCGCCGATCGCGTGGATGCCCCGCCGGTGGCACGTCTTGATGGCGAGGAGCGAGTACGAGTGCATACAGTGCGTCGACATCGTCACCAGCGAACGGTCGGGCATCGTAAAATCGGGGTTGTTTCTGAAAGTCTTGATGATGCTGAAAATGTAATCCCAGCGCCCGCAGTTGAGGCCGCCGCTGTGATCGCGGAGCTCGTAGAGGATCTCGTCCATCTCGAACGCGGCGAGGATGGTTTCGATGAGAACGGTCGCGCGGATCGAACCTTGAGGGATACCGAGATCGTCCTGGGCCATGACGAACACGTCGTTCCAGAGGCGCGCTTCGAGGTGGCTCTGTAGTTTGGGGAGATAAAAATAGGGACCGGTGCCCTTGTCGATCAAGTTGCGGGCGTTGTGATAGAAGTAGAGCCCGAAGTCGAACAACGACGCCGGCACGGGTTCGCCGTCGAGCGTGACGTGTTTCTCCACCAGGTGCCACCCGCGCGGGCGTACGAGGAGCACAGCCGGGTCCGCGCCGATCTGGTAGTGCTTGCCCGCGGGGTTCGTGAACGTGATGTTTCCCCTCACTGCGTCGCGGAGGTTGATCTGTCCGTCCATGCAGTTTTGCCAGGTGGGGGAATTGGAGTCTTCGAAGTCGGCCATGAACACGTTGGCGCCCGAATTGAGCGCGTT
>CBDVDJ010000143.1:0-6985 GCA_965372695.1 uncultured bacterium | reverse complement strand
TCATCACTTCATCATAACCATTTTACGCGTCTCCGTGAATCCCGGCGCGACCATGCGATAGAAGTATACGCCCGTCGCGACCTGCTGGCCACGGTTGTTGAGCCCCTGCCACGCCACTTCCTTGCGACCCGCCATCTCGAATCCATCCACAAGGGTCCGCACCAGACGCCCACCGACGTCGTAGACACTGAGCTTCACGTCCCCGCCGCCAGCCGGCACGTCGTAGCGTATCGTCGTCGTCGGGTTGAACGGATTCGGAAAGTTCTGCGCCAGCGAGAACACGGTCGGCAGTCCCTGGTCGCCCTCTTCCCTGGCGGCGCCGGTGTTGAGGGCGATCGGCTGGAGCACCGTACCCTCGACACGGTCGGCCTCGTAGGCCAAAGTCTCACTAACATCATAGATGACGCCAGCATCCGCGGCGAACGCCCTCAATGTGACCACTTCCCCCGCCGTTTCGTTGCTGTGGACCATCAGAAACACGACGTATCGTTGGACCCCGTCGACGTAGACCGGCTTCGCCGTACCGCGGCATTCGTCGTCCACGAAAGCGCCGATCATGTCGTTCCGGTCGGAGGATTCACTGCCGTCGATTCGCAGCACCGCCGTCACCGTCATGTTGAACTGGAACGCGTAAGGGTTGACCGTCCAGTCTGGCGTCCCCTCTGCCACCTCCGCCTCCGCATCCACCCCGATGGCGGCGACCGCCGGCGGCGGCGAGGGTGACGCTACATACGCAGGATACTGAAAACTCCCGGAACCACCGTCGTCGAGGTTCAGCTTGTAGCCGCTGCCCGGCTCCATCACCTGCAGACTTCCGAACCACGAGCCCATATGGTACTGAGCAAACGCCGTCTGACTCTTGACGATGTCGTCCGGGCTCGCGATCGCCTCGGTCGTGAGGTCGGCGAGCGCCGTCGTGACATCGATCGGTCCCTGCGGCAGGTAGCTGATCCAGTTCCACCCCGTCACCACCGGCATCAAGGCGTCGAACGGGATGCCGGTATGGAGGATCGTCCCCGGCTCAGAGAGGCTGATCATGTAACCCGAATTGTTGTTCAGCACCATGCGCGGCGCCCATCCTGTCGTCGGGTCGACGAACTGGCTGAACTCGACCTGCGATTTGATCAGGTCACCAGAAGCCGGATTGAGGTCGGCGAGCAACACCGCCACGCTCATACTGTCCGAGCTGATGTTGGTCGATATCCACGTCCAGCCCGCGTTGACATCGATCGCCAGGACGCTGTCGCCCGGCACCAGCGACCCGGTTAGCAGTTCCGGCGATCCCGGGCTGCCTACCTGCCCGTTGGCGGCGAACTCGAAACTTTTGTCGGTCCCGTTGTAGAGTAGACAGTTGTCGTCGTCCCACACCTGGAAACGGACCATCTCGCCCCACGTCCGGTTGCTGTACACAGTGAGAAACGCCAGGTGCTTGTCCACCGGGACCGGTACGTACTGGACGCTGGTGACACCCCGCAACTCGTTCCCGACGTATGCGGCCACACGGTCATTCGTGTCGTCGGAGACCGCGCCGCCGAAGTAGAGTTGGGCAACCACCGTCATCGTGTGTTCGTAAACCGCCGGATCCACCACCCAGGCCACTTCACCGCACTGGACCTCGAGGTTCACGTCGAGGATGGCCAGGGCGTGCGACGGATCGCCCGACTCCGCCTCTACCTGGCCGCTGTAGGAACCGAGCGCAATATCCGGTTGAATCGTGAAGACCACTATCTGCTTCTCGCCGGGCAGAATTGTTCCGGCGTCCGGTGTCGCCACTGTCATCCACGTTGGGAGAGGGCCTATCGTGAAGTCGACGGACTGTACCGAACCGTTGACCAGTTCGGCTTCGATAGTGCCGGGACTGTTGAACACAACTTCACTGGTCACACCCGTATTGCTCCAGGCAAACCGGCTCTTGCGGTATGTGAATTCCCACGTGGCTTCACCCGGCATCGGGTTGCCGACCCGGTCACGGATCCCGGCAGCGCGCGCCTCGAGACGACGGCCCTCCAGGTCATCCGGACTCTCCATGGGCGCAATAATGATCGTCCGCCCGTCACAATCCAGGCGTGCCGCAACTGCCGTACCGGCATTCGGCCCGTCAAGATACTTCAGCGTGACGGTGGTTGAGTCGACCGAGCCGCAGTCAATGGCTTCATTGAACGTGACACTGATCTCCTCTCCGAAAGCCAGTTCTTCGTCGGCCGGTTCCGGGGCGCCGAATACCAGTGGCGGGGTGCGATCAAGTGTTCCGGGGACGGCGTCGGAGTACACGCGTCCCGGATCGCAGTCCGTGTACGCACGCAGCTCGTAGGCGCCATCAACTATGGTGTCCGGCGGTACCCAGTATACGAACGTCTCGTTCGCCCCCAAAGATCCGGCAAAGATATTCCGCCACGGTCCCGGTCCATGAGCGCCGTCGCCCAGATATCGATACTCGCCGCCGATGTAAGAGACAGAGTCCGGATCCTGTTCCGGTGTTCCGGGATTGATTTGAATGACGTAGTCCGTCAAATGCAGCTGGAGCGTGTCGTCAATTGCACAAAATGTCCATCCGGGCCTGGGGGCGAAAAGCGTGACGTCACTGCACGGCGTATCGAAGCTCACATCGAGCGAC
Organism: uncultured bacterium; assembly: GCA_965372695.1. Taxonomy (GTDB): domain Bacteria; phylum Krumholzibacteriota; class Krumholzibacteriia; order WVZY01; family JAKEHA01; genus CBDUWU01. The sequence continues at coordinate 4,371 of CBDVDJ010000143.1, read as the reverse complement.
AACGTGTCCGCCTTTTGCAGCGGGCCGCCGTTCTCCCAGTTGGCATACTCGCAGGGGGAGTACAGAATCACTTTCAGGTCCTCATAGTAGTACCGCGTGGGCCCCCGCTCGACCGTGAGAGTTACCTCCTGGGCAACCTGAGGGTCGAGAAAAAACGAGAGCCCGTTCTGGATCAATCCGCCGTTCGCCTTGACGATGGCGCCGTACGGGTTGGACGTCGACAGCAGCCGCAGGTGGTACTCCCGCGTCTCCCCACTGCCCGACTGGTTGACGAGATCCAGTGTGAAGACGGCGGGGTCGTCCAGCGGAACGTCGTACTTATTCGGCAGGGCACACAGAATCTGGGCGCTGTCACGCGCAACCATGCTGGCCTCGTGTGTGTCCAGATCGCGCCACGGCTCCCACGGACACGAGCTCACCCCGCCCCGCACATCGAATATCGGCGCCGGAAAGTGCCCGTCGCTCTTGATGTCGACGGAAAAATTATCGCCGATATCGTTGTCGCTGAGCAGATAGCCGACGGTAGTCGTTGCAGTGCCCGTGGTGTCGATCAGACCGTACACGTCTTCCCATATGGCGTCGAAGGCGAACAGAATTACCGACTGCGCGCCAAACAATTCAAACGTGAAGCCCGCCTGCAACTCGTTGTCGAGCCGAAACGTTTTCGTTTCCTTGAACGACCGGACCGTTTCCGACGTGTGAGTAAATTCGAAGTCCGCGCCCGCGCTGAAGGAACGGTTTTCTTTCGTGACCGCCACCGTCTTCAGGCTGTCGTTCTTTGACAGCCAGTGCCGCCAGTTCTCGATACGGTCGTCGTATGCCTCGACCGAATCTGTGAGACCTTCCGATGCATACCAGTCGGAGACGGCCTGTAGCTCGGGAATCAGGGTGTTCTCGATATGCTGCTGCGTGTACGCGAATTCCGACTGGAATCCTCCGGGCTCCATCCCGACGTCCGTGGTGCGGATGACAGTGCAGTTTTCCACGTCGATCACGCCCACCTCGGCGAACACTACATTGATTCCCGCGCCGATGAACACGTCACCCGTTTCGCCGATGAACAGGTCATCCCCCGAAGTGGAAAAACGCTCGTTGGTCGTGAGACAGACCTCTGTCTTCTGGTCTTTGGTCGTGGTCCACGTCATTCTCATCCGGTTTTTCAGGACGTATCTCGCTTCGAAGGTCTCGATGACCCCCGCTCCAAAGCCTATGAAGATTTCCTTTTTCAAACCCCATTTCATTTCCAGATCGAAGCCACCACCGAGCGTGATTTCATCCATGTCGTATTCGATCACCGCACAAGAGCTGTATCCCTCGTCGAGATACGCATACGACGCGTCGCCCGGAGGATCGCGGAGTATATACAGCGGCATCGGCGTCGATACAAACGTGACAAATTCCGCCCCTTCCGGCGCCACGTGACCCTTGACCAGGGCCCAAACCGTCGAATCGACCGGCGCCTTACCCTCCGCCAAGGCAATGACCGTCAGTGCTTTCTGGTAGCTGCGGTTGTTCAGGAACTCGTCTTGGCGCCCCACGACCAGACTTGGAGTGGTAGCCACCGTTGGATAGAGTGCGATCCCATTCTTGACCGGGATTTCGACCGGTTCGTCTTCCGCGTCAGCGAATTCGTCGATGATAATGACCGTCCCCGTGTCCAGCGGACACACGTTACCCTCCCCATAGACCTCGTTCACCTCGATCGTCAGCACGAACGGCTCCAGCTGCGTGAGAATCGGGATCGAGTCCGGGAGCGACGTACTGTCCGCCAACTGTATCTGGCCGCAGGTTATGTACGGCTCGAGTCCCCTGATCGCGATCTTTAGCGGCGCGCGGTAGATAAAGTCGAGCGTCGTATCCGCCACAGTGCTCAAGTCAATCTCCCGCTGGCCGAGGGCCTCGAAGTACGATATGACGTCCGATTGCACCAGCCCCGGCGGGATCGTCGCCTGGTTGACCGAAGCGCTGTACAGATACTTCTGTGGCGGAAGGTCGATCGTGTACGTCGAATCCACCACCAGCGTTTCCGCCAGGCACGTATTCCGGCTTTCGAATACAATCGAGACATCACCGACGTACCGGTTGCATCCCCCTCCCACCCGACCGGAAATCTCATGCTTTGTTGTGTTCACGAAGTTTGCAGTAACATCTCCCTGGACGTTTAACGTCACATTCGGCGGCTGAAACGTATGGGTACCGAACCGCACCTCAAGAGTGTGCTCCCCGTTCGATGCCGACACTGCGTACTTGCCGCGCTTGTCCGTCACGCTCTGAACATTTCCGTCCAGAACAATTTCGACGTCCGGAACGTCGCAAATCGTGTTCTCGAACCTGACCACTCCGGAGATCGTGTACGACGACGCCTCGATGAAATCAACCTGGTTTTCCACCGGGTTCGCCGCACTCAACGTGATCGCCTTGAATGCCGGCTGGAACTCGCGCTGGCCTCCCGACGGGACCACGTATACCGTATCGCCGTCGACGAACCGAAGCTTGTTGAGAATATAGTTTCCCTCGATGTCGGTTTTAGCACCGATATCCAGCGGTGCGGTGTTGTCGGTCCAGTAAACGCCGTCTCCCATGACCCCATACTGAGCCTCGCCAGCGAAATCGGTGACAGCCGAACCCTGCCCCTCATCTAAGGGCCAATAACCCACAAGGCCCGTCTCGTCTCCTGTGAGGCGCAGGTTCATCGCATTGCGAATCTGCACATCGGTTCTGGCAACATTCCATATACGAACCTCGTCGATCTGGCCGTTATACGGCCCAGACCTTCCGGATCCTATATAGAGATAGTCGTCATTGGTGATATCACCCAGTCCTGCTGAGGAAACACTGCCGTTGAATACCTGATCTACGTACAGTTTCATTTCCTTCAGATCCGCATCGTGGACACAGGCGACGTGGTGCCATTCGTTATCGTTCAGATCGGTGCTGTCGCTTTCGACAGATACGGTCTGCATGTCGTCACTCACCGCAAAAACGATGCGACCCGGATCCCCGTTGCCGCCGTCTGTACGAAGCTCGAAGGGGTAACTGATGGACAGATTGCTTTTCGAAATGATCGAATTGTCGGCCCCGCTTGTCCCGCCGCTCCCCGTGTACCTGATCCACGCCTCGACGGTAAAGTGACTCATAGCGTCGAAGTTGAATGTTTCCCTTTCCCGGACACGGACCGAGCCGGCAAGACGGTCGAAAAGAAGCGCATATGTCAACAAAGGATCGACAGAAACAAGGATATCTTCAACCCCGGCCCCACCGCGCGTCGTGACGCGGCCCGTTATCGCTCCGTTGGGCGGACGCCAGCCATAATCACAGCCGAGATTTAATGTATCTTCAGCCAATACAACCTTGACGCAGTATTCGTATGTCACGCCCCTCTGGGCCTCGGTGTCATTGTAAAACTCGACATCCTGCCCCACGTTTTCGTCGTATGTAGTCCCGTCCCGGTAGATCAGGAATCCGGTTTCGCCCGTATAACTATCGTTCCAGGTGATTCGTATACGGCTGTCCTCGGTGCCATCGGTAGCGGCGACCGAACCTGGCCCCGTTATGTCCAATAAGTATGCAGACTCAGAATTCTTAGCGCCGACGACAACAACATCTCTGCTCAAAGCAATGCTAATTCCGAATTCATCACCGTCTGATCCATCATATGCCACGAGTTTGTCAGCCAGACTCCAGACGTCGAAGATATTTCTCTTGAACACGTATACTTTCCCGGTAGCGTATCCGTTGTAGTGATCCAGTTTGGCTCCCACAAATACATCACTCCCGACAATCGCCACCTCGTGACCGAAGTCGTCGTCGGTGTTTCCGGAATTTGAAAACAGTTGTTGAGCCTCGATCCACGTACGATCAGCTTCTTTTTCAAAGACGTGAACCCTGTTCCGGGAGCCGACAACAACCAAATCCCCACAGATACCTACGGGATTATCGAATTCGTCAAGCTCAATTGCGGGGAGGATTTCGGGAGCGCTCCAGGTGCTATCGACTTCAAGATAGGAAATATATGCTTTTCCCAAGGCGCCAAATGCGGCTTTATCACCGCTGATCGCTAACTTCATTCCGAAATCTTAGTTCCAATCTATTTCACTGGAAATTACTTTCTGAATCTCATTCCAACCACCTAACCCTCGCCGATAAAAATAAGCGGCCCCTTTACCATCATTGAGTGGAGCTCCTACAATTATGAAATTCCCATCAACTGACACTGCCGCCCCAAATTGATCAGACGCCGAACCGTCACTCGCTGTCAATTTGGCGCGCTGATTCCAATTGCCGTCACCGTCGCGTTGAAATACGTACACCATTTCCACTTCTGTGCCAACGACAGCGATGTCTCCGTTGATTGCTACACTTTTTCCGAAG
>CBDVDJ010000142.1:0-7023 GCA_965372695.1 uncultured bacterium | reverse complement strand
GTATCGCTAGATCGCGGCGAAAAGCGTCGATAAGTCGAGCAGGATATGCGATTAAAGAAGTCGCGGTTCTGTAACTGGTTGTAATAAAACATAATACATGGGGAGGGTTCGGGAGTGGACCTCGATGGGGAGGTGTGCCCCGGGCATTATTGCAGACGGCGCCACGCCCTCTCTGCCGGCCCGGAGAGGCCAAAAAGACCTAACTTCGGGCTATATTTTTAGATAGACGAGTCCTGTGTAAATGGGGTATAATTAGGGTTCTCCGCCACCAGACTAAACATCTTGCGGAGCTGGAATCCTAAATCTGCATCGTTTGCCACATTTCCAGCGGAGGTTCACCAGGATGAAGCGAACTCTGTTAATCGGACTCTGTCTTACCATGGTTGCCAGCCTCGCGTTCGCGCAAGCGGGCTCGATCGGCATTTTCTCGGATGCTGCCGGATCTGACTGTAACTTTCTCGACACGGGCGGCCTGAATCAGGTTTATATCCTGCATCTCAACTCCCCGGGCGCGACTGCTTCGCAGTTCCGTCTCGACGTTACCGCAGCCGGTTGGTCCCATCTGGGCGATACGTGGAATTTCGCGACGGTCATCGGAAACTCGGTAGCTGGCGTTTCGGTTGCCTACGGCGCCTGTTTCCCGAGCCCGATCGCTCTCGGCACGATCAACTTTTTTGGCGCGAATGCGCCGGCCTGCACGATGATCAACATTGTGGCAGATCCCGGAGCCCTCTCGGGCGAGATAGAGGCCGTTGATTGTGAGTCGTTCAAGGTCTTCCCGACGGGTGGCGCTGGTATTGTCAATCCTGACGGTACGTGCGACTGCTCGACCCCGGTCCAGGAAACCACCTGGGGCGGCGTCAAGGCCCTGTACAACTAGATAACGCGATTCAGTCAATTGTGGTTCGCGGCATGGACGGCGGCGCTTATAGCGTCGCCGTCCTATTTTTTGTGCGAAATGGCAACCACGCGCCCTCGCGCGGGCATCATCGCCGGTACTATCTGTAGAGACCCTTGATGCGGCCCCACGTCGTGTGTTCCACGGGCACGGCGCCCAGCGTCAAAAAGCTCTGCGTCGTCGACCACGCCTCGTGGGAGCCGGGGCAACTCCACCACTCGTCCCGTACCTTCACGCGCCAGTAGTGGCGTGTGGCCCCGGGGAGTGGGCCTGCGGTGAACTCCCAGGACTCCATGGGGCCCGATGGAAAGGGCCCGCCCACGCGGGTGAGGTCGCCGGGGTCGGTACCGAGATAAACGCCGAACGTGATCATGCCGAGCCCTTCGGGGCAATTGGTCGACCCTTCCCAGGTCCAGGTCAGGGTGGGATTGAGAGAAACTCCCACGGCACCGTCGGGAGGCTGGAGGGTCCCCGGCGGATTTACTCCGCATTGAGCGTAACTGGCGCTGATGGCGGCGCTCGTGGGATAGGTGAGGATCCCGGCGCAGTCGACAACCTCGATCTGTCCGCTAGGGGTGGAGGGGTCGGCGACGATCTGCAGATCGGAGCACGTGATCTCCGTGGCATAAAAGAGGGCCACGCCGAGATGGGTCGGGGCACTCATGCACGCGCCGTAGCCGATGGCGACACCGGACACGGAAGAGCCGATGACGGCCGAAAAATTCCAGTCATCACCCAGGTGAGTCCAGTTGGGATTCGACACCTGCACCTTGAACTGGATTGCGGTGGCGCCGGTGTGTCCGACGTGAAAGAGGTGAACCTCCACTACTTCCTGGGCCAGGGCGGGCGCGGCAACCATCGATAAACATAAGGAAACAAAAATCAGCCGTTTCAAGACAACCTCCCGCGGATATTGAACCAATGCGACGGGATGGGGGGCGATTGGACCGTAGTCTCAATACCAGTATAGCAGATTACTGGACAGCTAGATCTCGATGCGGAAGATGAACTTGGGGATCAACGCTCCGATAAACGAGAAGACGATAAAGACGACGAGCCAGTGGGTCCGCCAGATGAACAGGGGGTAGTCGGTGGAGGGATAGCGCAACTCGACCGACTGGATGGGGGAGTCCTTGGGGATCCTGGGCAGCGAGGGGTAGAGGAGGGGATTGAACGCCCCCGTGGCCCGCCGGTGGCCGATAGCGGAGTTGGAGCGCCTGGCGGCGATCGGGAGGACCCAGGACTTGTCGAACGCTTCGATGGTGACCTCGTGGCTGCCGGGCACAATGGGCCGGATCCGCCACGAAATCTGGCGCTCGGCGGACCAGCGCACGGGCGCGGAATCGATAGCCATCCCGTCTCCGGCGACGAGCTGGATCGGGGTCGTCATGGGGTCGAGGCCTTCCCTGAGGGTCACGGTAAGCATCGCGCGCTCTCCGGGCTCGAGGTGGCGGCGGCCGTAGCGCTCGTCGAGCTGGACGAATATGACGAACACGATCGAGACGAGGACTATGATCGGCACGAAACTCACTCGGAGATATTCGAGGTTGGTCGCAAGCGCCTTGAAGAGCGCCTTGTGGATCAGGAGGAGGTCGTCCTGGTAGATCCGCATCTCGAGTATGTGCGCCTTGAACTTGTCGCGCGACGCTTTGATCCGCCGCTGGTTGGAGACGGCCTTGAACACGAAGATCATCGCCACACCGGTCAACAACGACAACGCCGAAAGCGCTGCCGCCTGGTTGTTGCCAAACGGAGCGACGGCAAGGTCGAACGCCTTCATAAATATCTGCGCGATTCCGTAGACCATGTCCCGCCGGGGTTACGAAATGTACCCGAGCCCCTCCAGACGCTTCTTGATCTCCTCGTCCGAGGCGCCGTCGTCGATCTGGGCGAGTTCTTTTTCCAGCACGTGGACGACGAACTCATCGACCGACGAATAACCGCCGAGTTCGGCCGCCTTCTTCAGGCGCGCGAACAGTTCCTTGTCGAGTTTTATTTTGGGTCCTCCGAGCATCGTTGCTCCTTTCCCGCCCGTCAGGGCGACAGCGTCACGCGTCCGCGCATCTGTTCGTGCGGCGCTATGCCATAGAAATTCAGAATCGTCACCGGAAGGTCTTTGAGGTCGGGATCGTCGAGAACGATCGGCCGGTTGCTCAACAGAATGCCGGGAACGAGGTTGTGATCCATGCAGTGGTCGCCCGTCCACGTGCCCAGGTTGGGCGTGACGACCGAGTGCGACAGTGTGCCCAGGGCCGACTCGTCGCTCCCGCGGTATCCGCGGTTGTACCCGATCACGAGGTCGGGGGCGTCTTTGGCCTCGGGGCCGTGATAGATTTCGCTGGTCTTGTAAACGGTTGTGATCACCTGCTCGCCCGTCTCGGGGTCGCGGTACGCGAGCAACTTGGCGGAAATCTCGTCGAGGAGCCGGTCGTAATCGTCGCCGGTGCGGACGATACCCCTCTGCTCGCGTCCGAGCACGTTGACGTACATGCCGTTGATGCCGACGCCGTAGGCGCGGGTGCGGCGCCAGAAGACGTTGCCGAGCAACGGGTGCTGTCCGAGCTGTTCGGGGCGGATCAGGTTGAGGTATTCGTTCTCATAGAGCCACGTGTTGATGTTGAACTTGTTGTAGTAGGGCGCGAACCCGTGGTCGGACATTACGATGAGGATAGCGTCTTCGGGGATGCGGTTCCGGACGGTTTCGAGCATCCGGTCCATCTCGACGTAGAGTTCCTCGAAGCGGTCCTCGAACGAGAGGTCTTCGGTGTGGGCCGGGTGTGCGGGGTCGAAGTTGCGCCACAGGGCGTGACACGACTGGTCGATGGTGGACACGTAGAAGAACAGCACTCCTTCGTCGAAGTCGTCGAGGACGGCATCTAACATGCGCCAGCGCTCGGCCATGACGTTCTTTGTCTGCCCGACGAACTCGGCGTCGGTGAGTGCGCCGGCGGCCAGCGCTTTTGTGTCCTCGGGCATTCCCTGCGTGTAAAACTTGCCAATGCGCCGGGCGACTTCTTTCGAGTATCCGGGCGGCGTCGAAATCGGCAGCGCCGGCGACGACGGATCGATGTTGATCGGCGTGGCGTAGAGCTCGAAGGTCGGTGAAATCGACCGCAGGTGGAACCGTACGATGCCGCCCAGGCCCTTGAACCAGCCCATCACGGGGAAACGCACCGGGACCCAGTCGCTCCATTCACCCGGCTGCAGGATGAAGTCCTCGCCATCGACGATGAAGCGGGCGGTGTCGTTCTCGCGGTCGAGCACGACGGTAAACGGAATTTCCATCTCGGGCCGGTCCTTGCGCAGCGAATTGACGGGTCCGTGGAGGCGCGCGTCCACCACGTCGTCCGCGGTGTCGACCATGTACACTTCGCCGCCGGACGGCTCCGTGCCTTCCCAGAACGGGTCGTCCGTATACCAGGAAAAGATCCCGTAGGTGCCGAGGAGGTCGGGTGTCCCCATGCCGGAGATCGTTTTCTGGTCGCTTTCCGTCGGGGGAAAGTTGGCCGGTACCCGGAAGATGATGTAGGGCACGTCGTGTTCGTCGAGGATCTGCCAGAACGCGACGCCCTTGCGCAGGAGCAGAGTCTGCCCTTTGGACATGGGGATCACCCAGTCGCCGAGCTCGAGTGTCTTTTCGGGCTCCGTAATCTCGGCGGTGGAGAAAACGGGGAGGTACGTCTCCGGGTCGCGGTGAATGAAGTCGAAAATGCCGTGACCGCCGGGGTCCATACCGGTGATGAAGTTCGACCAGGCCACGGGGCTCTGCGGGGGTATGCTCGTACCGAGCGGGCTGAACGAGCCCTCGGCCATGAAACTTTCGAAATTGGGCATCAACCCGCGGTCGACGAACGTCCGCAGCAGGTCGGGATCCATGCCGTCGATTCCGAGGATCACAACGGTCGGTGTTTCATCGGCGGCCGGCGCCGTCCGGGGCGCGAGCAGCGCCGCGAAGATGGTTATTATGGTAAAGAGTCTCTTCATCGTCATCCTGTTATAGCACGCTCTTTCCGACCATGTAGCCGGGGATGTCGACGCCGAACACGTCGAGCACCGTCGGGCCGAGGTCCATCAGGCGCGGGTCCTGTTCGGACAGTTTCCAGTTCGAGTAGAGAACGCCGGGGACGAGCACGGGGTCGATGCAGTGGTCGCCGCTCCAGCTCTTGGTGTTGTCTTCGAAGACGTGGCCCGCGATCGTGCCTTTGGCGCAATCCCACGACACGCGGTAGCCCTCGGAAAATCCCACGATCAGGTCGGGGCCTTCGTCGCGGTAGGGGCCGGTGAAGTCGTTCTTGACGTCGTAGACGTGGTTGACGGCGGGCGAGCCGTCGTCGTCGCAAAGCTCCATCAGCCCGTCGACGACCTGTTTCTTGACCGCCTCGAACTTGGCCGTGGACACGGCACCGTCGCGCTCGCGTCCCTCGAGGTTGATATAGATGCCGTCGAGGCCGATCGAGTAGGCCCGCGTCTTCGGCCAGTCGGCCGAGCTGAGGTACTCGCCCTCGCCGGAACCATCGAGGGTGACGAGCATGCCCTGGTCGCGGAGCCACGAGTTGACGTTGACGCCGCGGCGAAACTGTTTGAACCCGTGGTCTGACATTACGAACAACGCCGTCTTGTCGTCGACGTACTCGAGAGTCTTGCCGACGAGGTCGTCCATCTCGCGGTACATCTCGTAAACGGCGTCCTTGTATTCCGACGTGTCCTTGTCCCGGTTGGCCGGGTGGTCGGCGTCGAGGTAACGGAAGAACATGTGCTGGAGGCGGTCGCTCAGGTCGAACACGATGCACGCCATGCCGTCGCGCAGGCGGTCGAGGGTGTGAAACCACATCTTTTTGCGCTCGTCGTGGAGCAGGTAGGCCTGGTCGATGAATCCCTTTTCGTCGAGGATCCGTTCGTTGAGCGCCCACGTGTCTTCGGCCAGCCCCAGTGTGCCGTATGGCCCCAGGAGTTTGGCGAGATAGATCGAATAGAATGACGGGTGCGAGAGTGGCATCGCCGGTTTTTCGGGGTCGATGTGGATCGGCGTCATATAGAGGCCGACCTCGTCGCCGATGCGGGTGGGGTAGAAGCGAACGATACCGTTGAGCTTCACGCCGGGCGCCGCCTTGAACGCGAGCCGCATCCACGGCGTGTAAGTCCGTTCGGCGACGGCGCACGTTTCGCCGGCGACATTGATCTCGAGCCCGCCGCTGCCGTCGGCGCGAAACGCGAGCGGCAGCTCGAGCACCAGGCCGTCGAGGGGGCTGTTCGGCCCCGGAATCTTCGTCTTCATCCAGCCGTTCTTGTCGGCCCTGTCGACACGCACGATCTTCCCGCCGATCTTCTCGTCTTCCGCGGAAGTCGTAAAGTAGGTGAACGACCCCATCGAGCCCCGCAGGTCGGGTACGCACATGCCCGCAATCATCACGCCGTTGACCTTCTCCACGGGAAACGTGATGGGCACGCGAAGCACGCTGCAGAAAATACCGTGCTCGCTGAGGATCTTCCAGAATGTCTTGCTCTTGCGGAGCATCCTGACGCCGCCCTTGCCGAGCGGAATGGTGAACGGTCCCAGGCGGATGAATTTCCGCGCGCCGTAGACTTCGCTCGACGAGAGCTTGGGCAGATACGTGCGCCGGTCGCGGGAGAGAAAGTCGTAGATCGCGTGGCGCGAACTATCCACCCCGGTGGCAAACGTCGACCAGGCGACGGGCGACAGCGCCGGCGTCGACGTTCCCAGGCGCCGGTACGAACCGGTCTCCATCAGTCGCTTCATGTTGGGTAACTCGCCCGCTTCCATCATCCGCTCGCAGATCGTCGGCTCGAGGCCGTCGAGACCGAGCATGATCACCTTGCGCGCCTTCGATCGCTTGAGCGAACGCCGCCGGCGAAAGTGACGCACCGCGGCGCGGAACGGAAAAGTCAACAGCGCGAGAAACGCCGTAAAAAACGCGATCAACAGCGTCAGGAATGACGATATGAGCGCGAAACCAGCTCCGGGGCCGATGTAGGCGTGCGCCGCGGATGGCAGGAGGATGGCCGCGGCCGCCGTGACGGTCAAAACGTATATGCCGCTACGAGACATCGAGACTCTTCATGATCTGGGGTGGTATGTCGAGCAATGTGAATTCATCTTTTTCGGG
>CBDVDJ010000141.1:0-7152 GCA_965372695.1 uncultured bacterium | reverse complement strand
GTGTACAAGTTGGTGGGGATGGGGGTTACGCTGCCCGAGATCAACGTGGGGGGGCTCCACTACCGGGAGGGCGCCGAGGAGGTACTTCCGTATGTCTTCCTCACGGAAGAGGACAAGAAATATTTACGCGAACTCGTGAAACTGAACATCAGCCTTCTCGCCCGGGACATTCCCGGCAACTCGTCTGTCAACATCAACTCGATCGTCGTATGACCCCCGACCTTTCACCGCCAGGTAATGCGGCCGGCTGCGAGATCGTGCTTGGAATCCGTGGCCGTCGTGGAGTAATCTTCTCGCGAAACAGTGGCCTAAAGCCGACTCGACTATCCGGAATTCTTTGAGTTTCAGGTAACGTGAGCATCCCCTTCCAACTCGAACAAGTCGCACTTCTCGCCCTTATTGCCGGCGTTCTCGCCGTCGACGAACGCGCCGGGTGGCAGGGGCTCTTTGCCCAGCCCGTCGTCTCGGGCGCCCTGGTGGGAGTCATTTTTGGTGATTTCGTCGTCGGCGTTTCGGTCGGCGTCGTCCTCGAGCTCGTCTGGCTCTCGATTCTTCCCATGCGGGGTATGCGGCGGCCCGACGCCGTTGCCGGCGCCATCGTGGGGGCCGGGACCGCGGTCCTTCTCGCGAGGAACACGGGTGATCCCCGGGACCTGTTCATTATCGCGCTCGGGGCTTTGTTCGGCCTGATCGCGGGAGAACTCGCTGGTTCGGCCGGACGGCGGATCCATCGGGCGAGAGAGCGGCAACTCGGGCGATTCCCGGTTCTGGACGACGCGGCCGTTCTCGAACGCCGTCTTGTCGGGGCCTTCATTGCCTCGGTGGGGTTCATCGTGGCGGTCGAGGTGTTGCTCGTGGGTGTCATGCTGCCGCTGTCCCTGTGGTGCGCCGGGCTATTGATGGCGGTGGCCGGCGATTCTGTCATCACCGGTTCAAGGTGGTGGGTTGAAGTCGCCCCCGTACTCGGTGCCGGGGCGCTGATCCAGATGTACTGGCACAAACAACACAACCGATACCTCGTCCTGAGCGCCGCCGTCGCTCTGATGCTGTTATGGATTCTGTAACCGGACGCATGCGACGCCGGGACCTCTTCCAGGTCTTCTGGCGGCTGCTGTTCCTGCAGGGACTTCTGCACCCCAAAGGAATGCAGAACCTCGGATTGATGAACTCGCTGGCTCCGGCGCTTCGCGGGCGAAAAAGAGACGACGGCAAACCGCTGTTATTAAATCATTTAAGGTTTTTCAACTGCAACCCCAACTTCACTCCTCTCATCGTGGGGGGGATTCTCCGGCTCGAGAGCGAACGTGAGGCCGGCAAACCGGTCACCGAGGAAGATATCGAGTATTTCAAGAAGTCCATCAGCGGGCCGATGGCGGCGATGGGCGACCTGTTGTTTCTGGGCGGACTGAAACCGCTGGCATTGACTTTGGCCTGTGTCTTTGCTATATATAAATCTCTCATAGGGTTACTGGCAGTAGTGCTGCTGTATAACCTGGCCGTCGTGTCCTGCCGCCTGTGGGGTGTCTACTTTGGATACGCCAAAGGCTGGGAATTGGTGGACGTCTTCTCGGGCCCCGCGTTTCAGCGTCTTCTCGGTGTGGTTCAAAATATCGGTGCGTGCGCTGGCGGTGTGCTCGTCGCCGTCATCGTCAGCCGGTTACCGCAAAGCGGGACCTGGAGCCTGCCGCTCGGAATATTGTTGATGGTAGCGGCGGTGTTCATGTTGAGGAGAGACGTTTCGTCTTCGAGGTTAGCCATCTTCCTGTTCCCGCTCTCCGTTCTGGTCGCTCTTCTGTTGGGCTAGCAAAAAAAAATCACACCGCGACTCCGGCGTTTGAGGTACGTCCAGGGCCATGGTCGAGTTCAAAAAATGTATAAATAACAAAATTGGTTTGCACCTCCGCGCCGCGGGTGAGTTCGTCAAGATCGCAGCTCAGTTTACCAGCGAAATCACGGTTTTCAACGGCGACCGCTGGGCGAACGGCAAAAGCATTCTCGGACTGGCCAGTCTCGCTGCAGCCAGGGGAAGCGAGCTTCGCATCGAGATCGAGGGGCCCGATGAAGGAGACGCCAGGACGGCGCTGGAAAAACTGATCGAGGACAAGTTCTACGAGGAGTGAGGTCGGTATCATGACGCCCCCGAAATTCAAGAATCTTGACGGTTCCCCGGGCGATACGCCCGAGGACAAGAAGGAGATTGTCAAATACGGGATCTCCGCTTCGCCTGGTATCGTGATCGGGACGGCATTCCTGCAGGATTCGGAAATGCTCATCGTTCCCCAGACGCGGCTGGCAGAGGACCAGATCGACAAGGAGCTCGGTAAGTTCCAGAGGGCGATCGACCAGACGAAAGAAGAACTCGGGGCGATCAAGTCGCACATCGCGGAGCAGATGGGTGACAACCACGCGCGGATATTCGACGCGCACCTCATGATACTCGACGACGTGATGGTGAGCGAAGACACCGTCGTCCTGATTCGCAAGGAACAGATCAATGCCGCGGCGGCGTTCCAGAGGGTCGTCAACCGCGTCATGTCGTCGTTCGAGCAGATAGAGGACGAATACCTCAAGGATCGATACGTCGACATCAAGGACGTCAAGCGGCGGGTACTGCGCCATCTGCTCGGCACGGCCAGGGGATCCATCGACAAGCCTCTCGAGCCGTCGATCATCGTCGCCCACGACCTCGCGCCGAGTGCGACGGCGTCGCTGGATCGGCGCATGACGCTGGCATACGCGACGGATCTGGGCGGACGCACCTCGCACACGGCGATCCTGGCCCGGTCGCAGGGCGTCCCCGCGGTGGTAGGACTGGAAGACCTGTTCGGAGCGGTGGAGGCCGGAGACGCCATCATCGTGGACGGGAACACCGGGTCGGTCGTCCTCAATCCGACCGAGCGGACCCTGGCGGAATACGACGACGAGATCAAGCGGTTCAAGGAACTCGAAAACCAGCTGCTCACGCTGACGCACTACCCGGCGATTACGCTCGACGACAAGGAATTCACCCTGTGCGCCAACCTCGATCTCCCCGAGGAAGTCGAGTCGGTGCTCGAATACGGCGGCCAGGGTGTCGGGTTGTTCCGCACCGAATATTTTTTTATATCGCAGGATTACCTGCCGTCGGAAGACGAACAGTACAAGATGTACCGTTCTGTAACCGAGAAACTCGGCGATCGTCCCGTCACGTTTCGTACCATCGATATCGGCGGTGACAAGATCGTCGGGTACCTGAACAACTCCGCCGAACTCAACCCGTTCATGGGGTGGCGGGGGATACGCTTCTGCCTCACGCGCAAGGACATCTTCAAGGCGCAATTGCGGGCCATATACCGCGCCAGCGCTCATGGACAGGTCAAGATCATGTTTCCCATGATCGCGCAGATCGAGGAAGTCCTGCAGGCGAAGGAGATCTGCAAGGAAGTGCGGAGTGAGCTCAAGCGCGGCAAGTACCAGTTCGACCCGGAAGTCGAACTCGGGATCATGATCGAGACGCCGTCGGCCGTCGTCATGGCCGACGCCATGGCCAAAGAAGTGGATTTTTTCTCGATCGGAACCAACGACCTGATTCAGTATACCCTCGCCGTGGACCGGGGTAATGCCAAGATTTCGCACCTCTATCAGAACCTGCACCCCAGCATTATCCGGTTCCTGAAGTCGACGATCGAGGCGGCGCACAAACGAGGTATCCGCGTGGCCGTATGCGGAGAGATGTGCGGCGACCCTCTGTCGGTGCTTGTTCTGATCGGACTCAACATAGACGAATTTTCGACGTCGCCGAACATGATCCCCGAGGTCAAGCGGATCATCAGGTCGGTGACCTTCGACGAATGCAAGTCGCTGGTCCGCAGAATACTCCGCTACCGTACGACCAGCGAGATCGAGCGGGAGATTGAAGAGTTTCTCAAGGCGCGTGTGCCGACGTCTCCGGATACGGAGGGGATGCCCAGGTGAGCGACAACGTTGATTTCGAAAAACTCCGCAGGCAGGTGGACCCATCGGGCATGCTGGGGCTGGTCCAGTCGTTTGCGTCCCACATGGAAGATGCGTGGAGCATCGGCCGCGCCTTTGCCGAGGGGCTGGAGGCGGGCGGCTACCGGCAGATCGTCGTGTGTGGAATGGGCGGGTCGGCCATCGGGGGCGACATGCTCCGGTCGTTTTTCGGAGACCGCCTGAAGGCGCCGCTTCTCAGCGTTCGCGACTACAGGGTGCCCGCCCACGTCGGGGTGGGGTCTTTTGTCCTGGTTTCCAGCTATTCCGGGAACACGGGCGAAACGCTCTCCGCCTACGACAGTCTCCGCGGCCGCGGCGCCACGGTGGTGGCGGTCAGCGGCGGCGGTAACCTCGAGACTCGTTGCCGCGAAGACGGTGTGCCGTTCTGCCGGATCCCCGGCGGGATGGCGCCGCGGGCGGCGATTGCCTATTCGTTTTTTCCGATGTTGCAGATTCTGCGCGCCGCCGGTGTTGCGGAATTCGATGACGGGGAATTCGACGAAGCCCTCGAAACGGCCCGGCGTCTGGCCGGCGAGTACGCTCCCGACAAGCCGGATAGCGCGGCGGCCGGCCTGGCGAGTGCCCTCGAGGGCAACGTTCCCTGGGTTTATTCAGGCCCCGGACTCATGGAGGCAATAGCGAGGCGGTGGGCGTGCCAGTTCAATGAAAACAGCAAGTCTCCCGCGCACTTCGCCACGTTTCCCGAACTCAATCACAACGAAATCGTTGGATGGCGAAAAGACGGCGCGGGAGACGTGTACTCGCGCGTGGTGGTTTTGTCCCTCGAGGATCCGGACGACCACGAATTGACGAGACGCCAGACAGAGATCGGACTGGGGATCGAGGAACCGCTCGCCCGCCGGGTGTACCGTTTTGACGGAGGTGGGGGGGGGCGTCTCTCGCGCATGGTATCGCTGCTCGTGCTGGGCGATTTCGCCAGCGTATACCTCGCGCTTCTCTATGGCGTCGATCCGACGCCCGTCGAAAATATCGACTATCTCAAAGCGCAGCTCTCGAAGGACGACGGCTAGAGGGCCCAACAGCCGTCCCCCGGGGCGCGAAAGGACATCACACGTGAAAGCGATCATCCCGGCGGCGGGAGTCGGAACCCGCCTGCGGCCACATACTTATACATTGCCCAAGGCGCTGCTCTACGTGGCGGGCAAGCCGATCATTTCGCACATCCTCGACGACGTGATACCTCTCGGCGTCAGCAGCATTGTCCTGATCGTCGGTTACAAAGGGAATTTGATCGAGGAGTACGTCCGCAGTCAGTACCCCGACCTCGAAGTAGAATTCGTCGAACAGAAGGAGCGTAAGGGTATCGGCCATGCCATCGATATGACGCGCGACCTCGCCGACACCGGAGAGCCTTTGTTGATCCTCCTCGGGGACACGATCCTCAAGTCGGACCTGGCCGCGATGGTGAAAACGGAGCACAACGTGCTGGGCGTCAAGGAGGTGGCGGACCCCCGGAGGTTTGGCGTGTGCGAGGTCAAAGGCGGGTTCATCACCCGGCTGGTGGAAAAACCCGCCGATCCGCCGTCGAATCTGGCGTTGGTGGGGCTATATTACATCCGGGATTCGAAGCCGCTGTTTTCGGCGCTGAAGTACGAAATCGAGCAGGGTATCATGAATCATGGTGAATACCAGATCACCGACGCCCTGCAGATCATGATCGACAACGGCGAGAAATTCGTGCCGCACGAGATCGAAGAGTGGTTCGATTGCGGTAAGCCCGAAGCGATGCTGGCGACCAATCGCCAGCTCCTCGAAGACGCAGGCGGGACCGTTCCCGAGGTCGAGGGGTGTGTCATCGTCCCTCCCGTATCGATAGCGCCGGACGCGGAGCTGGTGAATTCCATCGTCGGACCGCACGTTTCCATCGACGGGAAGGCCGTCGTGCGCGACTCGATCGTCAGGGATTCCATTCTGGCGGAGGGGGCGGTGGTGAAGGGCTGCCTTCTGGAGGCGAGCCTCGTCGGGGCCCACGCGGTCGTCGAAGGAGGATTTCAGCGGGTGGATATAGGCGATTCCAGCGAAATTACTTTCAAATAGGGTGCTGATTCGGTACATTACCGGAACCGAAAATTGAAAACAAGCTCTCGAGAGCAAGGAGGAATGAATGTCTGAGAAGCGGCTGTTTACTTCAGAGTCCGTCACCGAGGGGCACCCGGACAAGATCTCCGACCAGATCTCCGACGCGGTCCTCGACGAAATCATGTCGAATGACCCGGCGGGCAAGGTGGCGTGCGAGACGCTGGTAACCACGGGGCTCGTTCTCGTCGCCGGCGAGATCACCACCGAGGCTTACGTCGACATACCGACCATCGCCCGGGGCGTGGTCAAGAACATTGGTTACACCGACTCCAGTTTCGGCTTCGACTACCACACCTGTTCGGTGCTCACGTCGATCGACGAGCAATCGCCCGACATCCGTCAGGGAGTTGTCGACAACGAAGGCGCCGGCGACCAGGGTATGATGTTCGGCTTCGCCTGCCGGGAGACGGACGTCCTTATGCCGCTGCCCATCATCCTGGCGCACCGGATGGCCGAGCAACTGGCGCACGTGCGCAAGAACGACACCCACATGCCGTACCTCCGCCCCGACGGGAAAACGCAGGTGACGGTCGAGTACGTCGACGGCAAGCCCAAGCGGATCGAGGCCGTGGTCGTGTCGACGCAGCACGCCGACGAGGCGACGAGCGACCAGATCGCGAAAGACGTCCGTACCTACGTCGTCGAGCCGATTATGAAGAAGTACGGTTTCGACCCCGAGGGCGATTTTAAACTCCTCGTCAACCCGACGGGGCGTTTCGTCGAGGGCGGTCCCAAGGCGGACTGCGGGCTCACGGGGCGCAAGATCATCGTGGACACGTATGGCGGCAAGGGGAGCCACGGCGGAGGCGCATTCTCGGGCAAGGATCCGAGCAAGGTCGACCGCAGCGCTTCCTACGCGGCACGCCACATCGCCAAAAACGTGGTGGCCGCCGGTCTCGCCGACGAGTGCGAGATCCAGATTGCCTACGCTATCGGCGAGAAGGACCCGGTGTCCGTTATGGTCGACACCTTCGGTACCGGCAAGCTGGACAACGGAAAATTAACCAGGCTCGTCCGCGACACCTTCGACCTGACTCCGAACGGGATCATTGATCGTCT
>CBDVDJ010000140.1:0-7214 GCA_965372695.1 uncultured bacterium | reverse complement strand
CGGAGGTCGCCGGCGACGAGGCAGCGCGAAAGCGCTACCTCCGCGTGGCGCGCGCCGCGGCGGCTCTCGACCACCCCAACATCTGCACGGTCCATGAGGTGGGGGAGTCGGACGGGCACGCGTTCATTGTGATGCGATACGTCGAAGGGGAGAGCCTGCGGGAAAAACTCTCCGCCGGGCCGGTGCCACTCGGAGAAGCGCTCGACATGGTCGCGCAGATCGCGCGCGGACTGTCGGCGGCGCACAAGAGCGGCATCTTCCACCGCGACATCAAGCCGGCCAACGTGTTGTTGACACCGGACAGCCGGGCGAAGATTGTCGACTTCGGTCTGGCCAAGCTCACCACCGGCACCAACCTCACACAGACGGGCACGATGCTCGGCACGGTGGCGTACATGAGCCCGGAGCAGGCCGAAGGCGGCGGCGAGATGGACGGCCGCACCGACGTCTGGTCGCTCGGTGTGGTGCTCTACGAGATGCTCGCCGGCCGCCGGCCGTTCGACGCGGGCGCTGACCAGGCTACGCTGTATTCGATTCTCAACACGAACGCCGAGCCGGTGTCCTCGGTCAACCCGGACATCCCGCTCGAGGTCGAGCGTGTCATCGAACGTGCGCTCGAGAAGGATGCGTCGAGGCGGTACTCGTCGATCGACGAATTTCTCGCCGACATCGAGGACCTCCAGGGGCGCCAGGAAGGACTGGGCGGCGCGCACCCGCTGCGCCGCTGGATCTCGCACCACCGCAGGCAGCTCGCCGCCGGAATAATGGCGGCAGCCGGGATCGCTGTGGTCGCGCTGGCCGTCTGGCAGTTCGGGCCGGGACGAGCGGGTGCGATTGATTCGATCGCGGTGCTGCCCTTCGAAAACCTCTCACCCGGCGGCGAACATGACCTGAATGCGGATGGTGTGGTCGTCCAGCTGATCTCGCACCTGTTGGGCATTGAAGCTCTGGAAAAGGTATCCGCACGCGGTTCGGTTATGCGTTACAAGGACACCGACAAGTCGCTGACGGCGATTGGATCGGAACTCGGTGTGAAGGGACTGGTGGAGGGGACGTACCAGCAGGACGGTGACCGCATACTGATCACGGCCGATCTCGTGGATGCGCGTGATGAACGGGTCATCTGGTCGCAATCGTTCCGCGGAAGGCTGACGGATGAGCTGTCTCTCCAGTCGCAGATCGCGCGGGCGATCGCGGAAGAGATCGAGGTCACCCTCTCACCCGAAGAAGAGGCGATGCTCGTCGTCGAGCGCGAAGTCGACCCGGAAGCGTATCTGCAATACCTCCTGGGTGGGGAGGCCTGGGGAACATTCGGGGCCGGAAACTGGAAGGCGGTCGACGAGGCGATCCGGCATTATGCGGATGCTGTCGAGATCGATTCGACCTATGTGGAGGCCTGGGCCTCAATGGCGGGCATGTACTCCTTCAAATGCCAGTGGGTCGACGAGGATGAAACAACGAGTTGCCGCCTGGCCACGGAATACGCGCTGAAGGCGATCACCCTCGACGACAACTCCGCCGCCGCCCATGCCGCGCTCGCCGGCGTGCATTTCGCGGTCGATCACGACTGGGAAGCGGCGGACCGCGAATATCGCCGTGCCCAGGGTATCGACCCGGCTGAGGCGGTCGTGGAGTATGGTGTTTTTTTGATGTGGGCGGGGCGCTTCGACGAAGCCGTCGAGATCGCCCGTGGAGCGGGGGAACGCGACCCGCTCAGCGATTTTGTTGGGGCACAGCTGGGGTTCGTTCTGATGAGTGCCCGCCGCACGAACGAAGCCATCGCCCACTATGAAAGCATGCTCGAAAGGTTTCCAGATTCCGATATCCTCGAGCACCAGCTGTCATGGTGTTACTTCGACGTGGGGCGATTCGAAGAGGGTATCGCGCTGCGCGAAAGTTATGGCGGTGAAGTAAGGACTTCGGAAAAGGCGAAGATGGGATTGCGCGAAGAAGTAGAAGGTCTACTGGCTGATGCCAAGAGTAAGTACGAAGCCGGTGCGTATCACTTTGCCCTCATTTACTGCGCGCTCGGCGACGAGGCCACGGGCGACCTCGACTCGGCCATGGTCTACCTCGAGAAGGCGTACGAGATCCAGCCCGAAGACCTCCTCCAGATCAACAGCGACCCGGAGTTCGATATCCTCCGCCCCGATCCCCGGTTCCAGGCGCTCATGGAGCGCGCCGGCATCCCCGCCGGCGACCTGGAGTATCTCTACAACTGATTCGGAATACCGTTCGAACGTTTCGCGAGCTGTTCGCCGGGGCGAACGTGCTCGTCAATCTGTACCGAACGCGACAACGGGCCCCGGAGTGTAAAGAAATTTACCGCCATTATGGCGGTAAGAAATCATCCAGTCGACGCGCCGACTTTCTGCGTCCGCTCTACAAACCGGGGGGTATCGTGGAGTCCGTCGAAGAGCGGTCAGTGGCGCATCCGGATCAACCCGCCATCGCCGAGCATCTCAAGAATCCGGTAGCGAGAAATAGTTGCACCTAACATACTTTGGGCATACCTTTCACGGTGTCCGAGTGGCACAATAGACATCTGAATTTGGTAACGAAAGAGATAGTCAGGTATAAGGAGCAAGCGATGTCACAGCGCGACGATGGTTTCCTGGAATTTGTGCTCGACCAGCTGGAACGGCTGCCGGGTGTGCGTTCGCGCCGGATGTTCGGCGCTTACGGACTCTACTATAAGGACGACTTTTTCGCGATCGTCGACGGTGGCAAGCTCTACTTCCGAACGGGTGACGAGTCGCGGCCGGACTACGAGAGTCGCGGGATGAAACCGTTCTCACCGACGCCGAAACAAACCTTGAAGAACTACTACGAAGTGCCGGTCGACATCCTCGAAGACGACACGCTGCTCTGTGACTGGGCGAAAAAGGCCGCCGCCCGGCGCGCCTCAAAGAAATAGCGAGATCAAGATTGGCCGTTGCGGGTGGCGCCGGAGGCGCCGCACGGGGTGTGTGGCCCGCCGCAAGCGGCGGGCTTGCCGCGGCGCCGGGTGTGGGGTATATTCGGCTCGGAGCAGCATATTCAACCCGACGGAAGGGCAAACGATTGAAGACGGACAAAGTCGAATTCCAGAATGAAGCGGGCCACGTGCTCTCGGGCCGGTTGGAGTCGCCCTACGGCGACGAACCGGCCGCGTACGCGATATTCGCCCACTGCTTCACGTGCTCGAAGGACTACAAGGCCATCACCCACGTGAGCCGTACGCTGGCCGGGCGGGGGATCGCCGTCCTGCGCTTTGATTTCACGGGGCTGGGTGAGAGTGAAGGGGATTTTGTCGACACCAACTTTTCGACGAACGTCGACGACCTGGTGGCGGCGGCGCGTTTTCTGGAAGAGGACTACGAAGCGCCGAAGCTCCTCGTCGGGCACTCACTCGGCGGCGCCGCCGTCCTGCAGGCGGCGGCCCGGATCCCTTCGTCGACGGCGGTTGCCACCATCGCGGCCCCGTGCAGCCCCCGCCACCTCGAGCGCCTCGTCACCGACCGCCGGGCCGAACTCGAGGAGAGGGGCGAAATCGAGGTGTCCATCGCGGGCCGTCCGTACCGGATCAAGAAGCAGTTCGTCGAGGACCTCGAGGAACTGCGCATGGACGAGACGATCCGCGGTCTCGGCCGGGCGCTCCTGGTAACGCACTCGCCATCGGATACGACGGTGGGCATGGAGAACGCGGTCCACATCTTCGATACCGCCTCGCAGCCGAAGAGCTTCGTTACGCTCGAAGGGGCCGACCACCTGCTCCTCGACCCGGCCGATGCTCGCTACGCGGGCAACGTGATCGCCGCGTGGGCGAGCCGTTACCTGGGAATTGTCGATACCGGCGATTAATTCCGTAAGCGCTGCCGCGTTCCGCTGACCAACCCGGAACCGGCACCACAAAGGAGACACGATGAAACGGATTCTGATACTACTGGCCGTCCTGGGGCTCACCCCCGCCGCGCCCGCTTCGCTGGCCGCGCAGGATTTCAGCGCGCACTGGCACGACGGACACGCCGAACTCGACGGCTACCGTCTCACCGTGTCCCGCTACGGCGAGGACCGCGCCGGGTACGCGGTGATGATCTTCGTTACCGAGCCCTTCAGCGAATCGAAGAAGGTCAAGGTCAACGACCACACAAAGAACCCCGAAGACACGTTCGACGCGCTCAAACTAAACCTCATCCGCGACTTCCAGACGGGGATCTACGACTACAACACGATGGTCTCTGTGTTCTCGCGCACGTCTGACTTCGAGCCGGTCAAGATCTCGTTCACCAGCGCCGAGTGGTGCGGCCACGTGTACACCGAGTTGCTCTTCGACAAGACGAAGATCCAGGTGCAGAACAATAGCTACTTCGAAGACGAATCGGGGACGCGGATCGTCCCCCGGCCTGAAAACCTGGTCAGCGAAGACAACCTGTTCATATTGCTGCGGGGCCTGCGCGGCGACTACCTGAAGCCGGGCGAATCAAAAAAAGTCGACTACCTCCCCGGTGTTTTCTACAGCCGGCTCGCGCACAAGACCGCCGGCGTCGTCGCGGCGACGATCTCGCGCCGCAAGGGTAACGAACGGGTCACCGTCCCCGCCGGTGAGTTCGACACGATGGTCTACGACGTGTCGGCCGACGGCCGCAACGGCGTGTTCCACATCGAAGCGGCGTATCCGCACCGGATCGTCCGCTGGGAACTCGCGCCCGACGTCCGCGGCGAACTGACCGGCACGAAGCGCCTCCAGTACTGGAGGCTCAACAAAGAGGGCGGCGAGGAGTACCTGAAAGAGCTTGGACTGCCCGCACCCGTAAAGTAGACTCTGGCCCATCATGGTTTACGTCCTCGCCGTCATACTCGGCCTGATCCAGGCCCTTACCGAATTTCTGCCCGTTTCGTCGTCGGCGCACCTGATCCTCGCGCGCGGGGTCCTCGACTTCGGATTCGCCGACGGGCTGACCTTCGACGTCGGCCTCCACGTCGGCACCCTGATCGCCGTGCTCGTCTACTTCCGGAGCGACATCGCGGGTCTGATCCGGGGATTTCTGTCGACGTTTCGCGGCGTCGATTTCAAGGGCAACACCGACCAGCGCCTCGCGTGGTACATCATCTTCGCCAGCGTGCCGGCCGCTTGCGCGGGGTTTTTCTTCGAATCGCAGATCGAGAACTACTTCCGCAACCCCAACGTGATCGTCTTCACCCTCGTCATCGGGGGGATCCTGTTCCTCGTCGCCGAGCGGTTCACGAAACATAAGAACGAAATGTCGACGTTGTCGCTGAAAGGCGCCCTCCTCGTGGGCGTCGCCCAGGCGACGGCGCTCATTCCCGGCGTGTCGCGTTCGGGGATCACGATCATCACGGGCATGACCCAGGGGCTCAAGCGGGCCGAAGCGGCGCGCTTCTCGTTCCTTCTCGGCACGCCCGCGCTCGCCGGCGCCGGCCTCAAGAAGGGCCTCGACATGGGCGGTCAGGAGTTCGCCGGTGGCGACTACGCCGTCCTCTTCATCGGCCTGGTGACGGCGGCACTGTCCGGCTGGCTGGTGATCAAGTTCCTCCTCCGGTTTCTGCGCAAGCACCGGCTCGACGTCTTCGCTTACTATCGCTTCGCACTCGCCGCCGTGATCGTCGCCTGGCTCGCATTCAACCGCTAGAAAGCCGTTCACATAAAAAACGCGGGACGCTCCGCAGCCCCGCGCTTCGAAACGAATCTGCCGTGCCGGCCGCTGGTCAACCCTCGAGCGACTTCTCCGCCCAGATGTTCGACAGGTGGACGATCACGTCGGCCGCCTTTTCCATCACCTGGACCGGTACCCACTCGAGCAGCGAGTGGATTGCCTCGCCGCCGGCAAACATGTTGGGGCAGGGGAGGTCCATGTACGAGAGCCGGGCACCGTCGGTGCCGCCCCGGATCAGCTCGGTATGCGGCTTTTCGCCGATCCGGCGGATCGCCTCCTCGGCGTAGGCGATGAGACGGGGCTCTTCCTCGATCTTGTAGCGCATGTTGCGGTAGCTTTCCTTGATCTCGAGCGCGATGTTGGCTTTGGGGTATTCGCTTCGGAGGTCTTCGACGATCCCCTCGAGCAGCACCTTCTGCTCGTCGATCTTGTCCATCTCGAAATCGCGCAGCAGGATCTTGACCTTGACCGTTTCGCTCTGCCCCTCGACGACGTAGGGGTGGAGGTATCCCTCGCGTTTCTCGGTGGTCTCCGGCGCCATGTCGCGCGGGAGGCGGTTGACGAAATCGGCCAGGATACGGATGGCGTTGACGAGCTTGTCCTTGGCGTAACCGGGGTGGGCGCTGACGCCCTTGATGATCAGCTCCCCGCTGAACGCGTTGAACGTTTCGAACTCGATCTCGCCCAGGGGGCCACCGTCCATCGTGTACGCGAATTGCGCGCCGAAGTTCTTGACGTCGAAGTGGTCGGCGCCGCGCCCGACTTCCTCATCGGGTGTAAAACCCACCTTGACGGTGCCGTGCCTGACGTCGGGGTTCTGGTTCAACAGGTCGATCGCCGTCAGGATCTCGGCCACGCCGGCCTTGTCGTCGGCGCCGAGCAGAGTGGTGCCGTCGCTCGTCACGATGTCCATTCCGACGTAACGCTTCTCGAGGTTGGGATACGCCTTCGCGTAGATGACCTGCGACGGGTCACCGGGCAGGGCGATGTCGCCTCCCTGGTATTTCTTGTGCACGATCGGCTTGACGTTGGCGCCGGAGACGGCGGGCGAGGTATCGGCGTGCGCGATAAACGCGACGACGGGGACCTTTGCCGTTTCTTCGGCCGTGAGGTTCGAGGGTACCGTCCCGTAGACGTAGCCTTTGTCGTCGATCGACGCGTCGGCGACGCCGAGGCCGAGCAGCTCCTCGTGAATCAATTTCAGCAGGTCGAACTGTTTGGCCGTGCTGGGTGTCGTATCCGAGTCTTCGTCGGACTGGGTGTCGATCTGGACGTATCGTTTGAACCGGTCCAGTACCGATTCTTTCGGGGGATTCATGCTCATGGCGCCGCTCCCGTGTGGTGGTTCGGATCTTTCAAGTGGATCGCGTGTATGGTATATCTTGGAAATCTGTTGGAATGGCTGATGATAGGCGATTTGCCCGTGACCGTCAACCGCCGATTCCATATACGGTTGGCGGGACGGAGGAGGTCTTCGACATGAAACGAGCCCTCGTACTCGTACTGCTGCTGTCGGCTCTCGCTGCCGCCGCCGTTGCCGGCGCCGGCACCGGCGCC
>CBDVDJ010000139.1:0-7222 GCA_965372695.1 uncultured bacterium | reverse complement strand
GCTCCGGATGATGCGGGACGAGGGAATCGAAAACGTCGTGGCCCGCCACGCGCGAAACGCCGGCGCCGTCAGGGCCGCCGTCGCGGCGCTCGGTCTCGATCTATTGTCGTCGTCGCCGTCGAATGCCGTAACGGCGGTGGTGCCGCCCGAAGGAACGGCGCCGGAAATCGTCAAGCGAATGGAACGCGACTACGGTATCAAGGTCGCCGGCGGTCAGGATCGGCTCAAGGGGAAGATTTTTCGTCTCGGCCACCTCGGCTACTACGACGTTTCGGACATGCACGAGATGATCGTGGCGCTGGAAGGCGCGCTGATCGACCTGAAAATCACGAAACGGTTCGGTGCGGGCCTCGACGCCCTGCACGAGTCCGCTTCGCGTACATAACGGGGGATACGATGTCAAGGGTACTGCTTACCGACAATATCGCCGACGAGGCGCTCGAGGTCTTCGAACGTTACGAGGGCATCGAAGGGGTGAGGGTGGATACGCTCCCTCCCGGCGAACTCGTGGAAGCCATCGCAGAATACGACGGCGTGGTGGTCCGCAGCCCGACGAAGCTGACCGCCGACGTCATCACCGCGGCGGCGAAGCTCCGCTACATCGGGCGGGCCGGCGTCGGGGTGGATAACATCGACATCGGCGCGGCGACGGCGCGCGGTATCGTCGTCATGAACACGCCCGGCGGCAACAGTGTGTCGACGGCCGAACACACGATTGCGCTCATGCTGGCGCTGGTCCGGCGTGTGCCGCAGGCGCACCTCTCGGTCACGTCGGGAGCATGGGATCGCAAGGCTTTCCGTGGCAACGAACTGAGCGGCAAGACGCTCGGCGTGGTCGGGTTGGGACGCGTCGGGCGCGAAGTGGCCAAGCGGATGCGGGCATTCGGCATGCGGGTACTGGGCGCCGACCCCGTCGTCGATGCCGCCACCGCGGCCGAAGCGGGGGCGGAGCGGGTCGAGCTGGACGCACTGCTCGGCGAAAGCGACCTGGTGACTGTACACGTGCCGCTGACCGATGCCACGAGGGGGATCATCGGTGAGGAAGAAATCGCGGGGATGAAAGACGGCGCCTTTCTCGTAAATTGCGCGCGGGGCGGTATTGTTTCGGAGGATGCTCTCGTGTCGGCGCTGGAGTCGGGGAAACTCGCCGGCGCGGCCGTCGACGTGTTCGAAACGGAGCCGCCCGGAGACCACCCTCTCTTCCGGCATCCGCGGTGTGTGTTCACGCCACACCTGGGGGCGGCCACGGTGGAGGCACAGGTCCGGGTTGCCGTCTCGGCGGCCGAAAACGTCGCCAGGGCGCTGTCGACCGGTGAGACGCGCAACGCAGTCAATGCCCCGGCCGGCGGCGAGGCTTGATTTTCGGGGCCCGATCCAGTATAAATCGAAGGTTGTCACCGCCGGAGCGCCTGCTCTGGAGCGGTTGTTTTTATGCCCCCCCCCGGGGGAGGCCGGAAACGGTGCGGCGAACGCCTCATCCAAACTCATAACGAAAACAGGTCAGACATGCCGGTTACACTTATCATCGGTGGGCAGTGGGGGGACGAGGGCAAGGCAAAGATCATCGACCATCTGGCGACGTCGAGCGACATCGTCGTACGCTATCAGGGTGGCGCCAACGCGGGGCACACGGTTGTCGTGGGAACTGACCGTTTTGCGTTTCACCTGATCCCCTCGGGGATCCTGTACCCCGATGTGACGTGTATTCTCGGCGGCGGCATGGTGATCGATCCGATCGCCCTCGTCAGCGAAATCGAGGGCGTCAGGGCCCGTGGTATCGACGTCTCGGGACGGATTTTTATCAGCGAGCAGGCACACGTGGTGCTCCCGTACCACAAGGCACTCGATCGGGGATCGGAACAGAAAAAGGGGCGCAAGGCGATCGGCACCACGCAGAAGGGCATCAGCCCGGCCTACTCGGACAAAGTGGCGCGAACGGGTGTACGCATGTCCGACATTCTCAAACGCCCCGCCGAACTCGGCGAATTGCTCCGGACGAAAGTTCGGCAGAAGAACCGCCTCCTCAAGGAATTCGGCATGAAGCCGATTTCGCCGAAGAAGATGGTTGAAGACATTCTCGCGGCGCGTAAAAAACTGTTACCCATGATCGCCGACACGCGGACGATTCTCTGGGATGCGCTCGACGAGGGTCGCTCGATCCTCTGCGAGGGCGCCCAGGGCACGCTCCTCGATATCGACCACGGGACGTACCCGTACGTGACGTCGAGTTCGGCGTCGGCGGGGGGGGCGGCGATAGGCGCCGGTCTGCCGCCGTCGTCGTTTACCCGCGTGATCGGGATCTTCAAGGGATACTGTACGCGGGTGGGCAACGGGCCGTTTCCGACCGCGGACACGGGCAGCGACGGGGAAGAGCTGCGCCGGGTGGGCGACGAGTTCGGGACCACCACGGGACGCCCGCGGAGGTGCGGCTGGTTCGACGCCGTCGCCGCGCGCACGGTGGTCAGGCTGAACGGGATCACCGAAATTGCACTGACGAAAC
The DNA here is from genome assembly GCA_965372695.1 of uncultured bacterium. Classification (GTDB taxonomy): domain Bacteria; phylum Krumholzibacteriota; class Krumholzibacteriia; order WVZY01; family JAKEHA01; genus CBDUWU01. Next base: position 4,722 of record CBDVDJ010000139.1, on the reverse strand, counting down.
TCGACGTGCTCGACGGGTTCGACGAGATCAAGGTCTGCACGTCGTACAAGATGGGGAAGAAGACGCTCGATTACTTTCCCACCGACACGGGGCTCCTGGACAAGTGCAAGCCGCAGTACGAGTCTTTGCCGGGGTGGCGCACGGCGAGTGCCGGACGATCCGCGTCGACGATGCCGGCGGCGATGGCCGCCTACATCCGGCGCCTCGAAGAACTCATCGGGTGTCGTGTCTCTTTTGCGTCGGTCGGGCCCGAGCGGGGCGCGATCTACGCGCTTCCGGACCGCCCGGCGCCGCCCGTCGGGAACGCCGGCGAGGACCAGACCCGGGCGACACCGTAACTCGCCCCTTGCGTCTTGACACACGGAGATATTGTGACTAGATTGATCGGGCCTCATCACTCCTTATATAAAGATTTTCGGGCCGCTAGCTCATCGGGTTAGAGCACTTGCCTTTTAAGCAAGTTGTGCCAGGTTCGAGTCCTGGGCGGCTCACCATTCACGGGCCACGGGGCCGGTCATTCGACCGGCCCCGTGAGCGTTGTACTCGAACTTGTTATCTCACTTCAGTTTGTGTATCATACACATAGCCTCGCCAAAGTTGGCGAACCGCTCATTCCCGAGACGTCACCCGGAAACTGCCTGGCAGGGAGCGAGGCGACTGTTCGATGGTCCAGACCGGTCATACGCTGCCCTTCGTCCACCTGAGGGTCCAGTCGGCGTACAGCATCGGAGTCGGCGTGTCGACTCCGCGGGAGATCTGCGCCCACGCCGCGCGCTCCGGATTCAGCGCCGTCGCGCTCACCGACGTCGGTGGGACGTGGGGGTGGGCCGAATTCCACAACGCCGCACAAAGCTACGGAATCAAGCCGATATACGGGGTCACGGTCGGTGTCGTCCTGCCCGGCGAGCGCGGTGTCATCCCCTGTGTCCTGCTCGCGCTCGACCGGAACGGCCTCGAAAACGTCGCGGCGCTGGCGGGGATGGCCGCGGATCGGGACGACGGCGACCCGTTTGTATTCGTATCCGCAATCGGCGAACGTTCCGACGGCGTCGCCTGCGTGGTCAACGCGCCTGAGCCGGACGAAGACGGCGGCGACTCCGACCTCACGCAGCCGCAGCCGGATTTCAGGGAATGTCTCGTTCAACTCCTCGAGCGGTTTGGCGACCGTCTGTTCTACGGGCTCGCGCCCGGGTTCGACGACGGCGAAACCTGGATACAGGACGCGTACGACCTTGGTATTGCCGCCGTGGTGGCTCAGGACGTGCGCTACGTCGGTTTCAAGCACTACTCGCTGGTGACGTCGGACAGGGGTGGTGGCGAGACCGAAGCCGATGACCGGAGCGCGGGACACGAAGAGCCGGTCGACCGGTACCGTTTTCTGTCGGTGAACGAAGTGGCGCCGTGGTACGGGCGTTATGCCGCCGCGTACGCCAATGCGTCGATGATCGCCTCGCTGGTCCACCCCGACCTGCTCGACGGGCTCGATACGGCGGTGCCGGCATCCGAAGGGCCCCCGCTTCTTGATGACGGGGTAGGCGGGGAGTACCAGTCGGCGCTCGACGCAAAGACGGACGAGCTCTACGACCGCCGCTTTGCGGATGCTCCCGACGAAGAAAGACGGCGCTATCGCGAATTGCTCGACGGGGAACTCGAGTCGATTCGCGAGGCCGGCACCGCCGAGCCCTTTCTCAGGTTCCACGAGATCGTGTCGAAACTGCGGCGCCTGGACATTCCCCTGGGGCCTTCGACGGGCCTGCGGCACCAGTCGCTCACGGGGTATCTGCTCGGGATTACGACGTTCAACCCCTACGAGGTCGACGAACAGTTCGTTTCCGATCTGGGGGGAGATCCGAACGAACGGCGAATCCTCGACCTGCAGATCGCCAGCGCGGACCGCGACGCCACGGTGAGTGTCCTGAGGCGGCTCTTCGACGGTGTCGGAGTCGGGTATGTCCCGTCGGTCGAGCACGTCACCCCGCTCAGGGCCCTCAAGGCCGCCGGGCGCGAAGTGGAAATTCCCGAAGCCGATTTCTCGGAGATGGTCAAGATCGCCGGTGAGCACCCCGGGGTGCCGCTCAAGAAACTCTGCGAGGAAAACCGGCAGATCGGCCGTCTCTACCGCCGCTCGCCGGCCGTAAGGGAACTGATTTCCGCCGCCGCGACCATTGAAGGACTCCCTATCAATTTCGTCAAATCGCGGCGCACCCTGCTGGTTTCGCCGCGTTGCCTGCGTCACTACTTCGGGCACACGATCCACCCCGATACCGGCGAGCTGTTCTTCCAGGCCACGCGGGACGCTTTTCCGATGGAGTCGGTTTTCCGCGTCGACCTGTCGACCCTCCGGGCACTCGGTGTGTGCGCGCGCGTCGCGGGATTTACCGCCGAGGAGCGCGAGGAAGAGGGGTGGGAATGGAGGCGTCCCGACGGGCCGGCCCAGGACGTCGCCGACGAATTCGAGCACGTCGAAAAGGGCGACGTCGACGGTGTGTTCCTCCTCGAGTCGCCGCTCACCCAGCGCCTGGCGGTGGAGTTCGGCGTCGATTCCTTCGGAGACCTCACCCGGTTCCTCGCCATCATGCGCCACCGGCGCGGCGACATGTCGTTTCCGGCGCGGGTGGAGGCCTACACCAGAGGGCCCGCGGCGAAGGAGAAGCCCGACCCCGCCATTTCGTTCCTGCTCAACGAGACCAACGGGTGGGTGCTGTTCGACGACCAGCTGCGCGAGATCATCTCGGTGTTGACGGCTCTGCCGGGCAGCGAAGCCGCCGGTCTCCTGCGCCGCTTCAAGCGCCGGGACTCGGGCGGACTCGCTACGCTGCGCAAGGACTTCATGAGCAGGACCGTCGAGACGGAAGTGCCGCTGGAGGAGGCCGAGGAGTGGTTCAAACGGTTGCGCTACCTCGCCGGCCGCACACTGGACCGGCAACACCTCATCGCCGACGCGCTGCTCGTCTACCGGATGCTCCGGATCAAGCACCACCAGCGGGCGACGTTTTTTGCGGCGCTTCTCGACGAACACCACGGGCACGGGGCCCGGTTCGACGTCTACCTCGGGGTGGTCCAGGCCGAGGGGCTCCTCCTGGCCCCCAACGTCAACCGGAGCGGCCGCGGTTACCTGCCCGAGAAAGGCCTGATCCGTGTGCCCCTGACCGCGATCAAGGGGATGGGAATCGAGGCCGTCGAGGCCATCCTGACCGCCCGGGGAGGGGAACAGTTCGAGAACCTCGAAGATCTGCTGAAAAGAACCTCTGAAGCCGTTACCAATATAGAGATTGAGGCTCTGGTGGCGTCCGGGGCCGTCGATACTGCTGGTGGCCTGGGGAAACCCGCCGAAGTGCCGGAATCCGACGAAAAAGGCAGCGGGCAGCAGGCGGATAGCGGCCAGAAGGGGCAAATGTCGATTCCTTTTGGCGGCCAGAAAGACCCACATACGGACAGTCACTTCGCAGAAAATTCGGAACCGCCTTTAAACAAAAAAGATGGAAACATCCGTGCGGAGTTTCGCGTAGTCCATACATTAGCGGAGTTCTATCCCCACCCAAGTCGTACCCGCGTTGAGCTGGCCGGGAGCGTTCGAGATCTCCACTCGTTCAACACCAGTTCTGATTATGAAACCTGTTTCTTCGTACTGTTCGATGCCTCTGCCTCGGTACCCGTCTTCGCTCAACTCGGGCGAATCGGCTGGTCTGGCGAGCCTCCAGCCGACGGAGACCGCGTATGCGTTCGGGGAGTTGTCAGAATGCGCGATCGACGGAAGGTACTCGATGCGGTGGAGGTGCTAGCAGAAGGAGGTGCGATCAGTCATGGAGAGACAACCGCTGACGAGCCGCCAGCAGGAGATTCTTGATTTCATGGAATCTTCCACTGTAGAGCTCGGATACCCGCCGACCGTCCGGGAAATCTGCAAGGCTACGGGACTCCGATCCCCCCGAAGCGTCAGCCAGCACCTGCAGGCGCTGGAACGCAAGGGGTACATCGAGAGGGGGAGGGACAAATCGCGTGCGATCAAGTTCCTCCACAAGACCGTAAGCCCCGCAGGAATGGCTATCCCCGAAAACGTCGTTTCTCTTCCGCTAGTGGGCAAGGTAGCGGGAGGGTACCCCACGACGGCAGTAGATGGCTGTGAAGTCACCTACTCAATGGACCGCAACCTGTTCGATGGTGGCAACACTTTCGTCATGCGTGTCGATGGTGATTGCCTGGTCGGCGCTCACATCGTGGAGGGAGACCTCGTCGTGGTCGACCCCGAAACCGAGGCTGCCGACGGCGACGTCGTCGTTGCCGCGATCGGGGACCGCGCGACGGTGAGACGATATCTGGTTCGGGATGGAGGCGTCCTGCTCTCGTCCGGTAACGGACACGGGCAGATCGACTTGTCCATGCACCCCACAGGGGTGCGCGTGGTCGGGAAGGTGGTGGGGCTGATCCGCAAATTCTCTTGATTTTGCCGAAGGCCAGCACGCGTACGCCGCGGCCGTTCGAGACCCCCCTCTGTCCCCATAATACGGTCCGTCGTGCGCAGCCGGTGGGATCCCGACGAGTTGGCGGGCTGACGAGCCCGCCAACTTTTTATTTGACATATCTATAGCCGCTGCCCTATCTTAGGGAACCTTCGATTTCTCATAATCATACACCTCATGGCGTCCCTATCGTCTAGCCTGGCCTAGGACACCGCCCTTTCACGGCGGCAACACGGGTTCGAATCCCGTTGGGGACACCATT
>CBDVDJ010000138.1:0-7230 GCA_965372695.1 uncultured bacterium | reverse complement strand
CCAGGCTGGCAACAGTCTCGACATAGGCCGACATGCGCACGGTGATGTACTCGAGATTCACGGACGCCACCTCGTTCGGTTCAAGCCAGGATCGGAATGATTTTCTCCTGCAGCCCGCCGCCGGTCACCTGCACGCCGCCGTCACTGTCGACGAGCACGTTGATCTCGGTCCGCACGCCGAATTCCTCCATGTAGATCCCCGGCTCGATGGAAAACAGAGTGTTGGGCAGCACCAGGCGGTCGTCGTGGGTTTCGAGGTTGTCCATGTGCGTTCCGTTGCCGTGGACTTCATGGCCGATGCTGTGGCCGGTGCGGTGCACGAAGTACTCGCCGTAACCGGCCGCATCGATGACGCCGCGCGCCGCGTCGTCGACTTCCCACCCGCGCAGTTCCCCGCCGGCCGCGAAACGTTCCTCGATGAGGGCCACCGCGGCGTCGCGCGCACCAGCGGCGACGGCGAATACCTTTTCGTACTTTTCGGGCACCGACGCTCCGACGAATCCCATCTTGGTGATATCGCTGAACACCGCCCGCGGCCGGTTGAAGCGCGCCCACAGGTCGATCATCACGAGTTCACCCTCGGCGACCAGCGCGTCGCCTTCCTTTTTGGGCTCGAAGTGCGGATCGCCGCTGTGCGGGCCGACGGCGACGATGGGCGGGTGCTCGGGATAGAGGTCGTTGGCGTCGAAGTGGTCAAAAATCACCTGCTGGATCTCCGTCTCGGTGTATGGCTTGCCCCGCTTCACGCCTTCGGCGATTTTTGTCCAGCACAGTTCGAACGCCGCCGTGGTGAGTTTTTCGGCGTCGATGTGCGACTGCCACTGCTCTTCGTCGAGCGTCGCTTCGAAGAACTGGATCAGGTCTCCCGACGAAACCACATCCACGCCGGTACCTCGAACGAGATCGATCGTGCCGCCGTCGACGGTGGAAACGTACGGAATCGCGTTATTGGGAGAATACTCCATCGCCACGCGCTTCATTCCCTCGACCAGGTCGGCGACACCGGCCTGAAGCTCTTCCCACTTCAGATACACTTTCCTGTCGCCGGGCAGATGATCCAGCGTGCCCATTTCGATTCGATGGACCAGCTTTGTGGGCTCCCCTTCGGCGGGCACCATATAATAGAAGCGCCGCGATACCAGCGAGGTCGGAGCGAAATCGAGCACGCGCCGGGTCAACACGTTGGAGCCGTGGAAGTCGAAGAACAGCCATCCGTCGAATCCAAAATCTTTCAGTTTTTTCTGGATCTTGTCGAGCTGAAACATGGTGGAGAATCTCCTGTTGGTAAATGTGCGCCGGGGGTCAGGAATCGGGAGGGACGACTCGAAAATAGATGACTTTGTTCTCCGGCAGGTCGGGGGAGAACCCCCTGTAGGGCCTGCCCGCGTAGGTCTTCGTCCGGGCCCCGATTGCGACCTTGCAACGGCCCGGCCTGCCCTGCTCCGACACCACGATGCTGACCGGGTGGCGCGGGTGGATGAGCTTTCTCTCGAGCTGGATGGAAAGGTCCGGGGATTGGGGGTCGCGCTTGCGCCAGATCACCCACTGGCGGCGGCAGACGAGGAGCGTGTCGACCCGTTCGCCTTCGACATATACGTTGGCGTTGCCGTCGATCTCGATGTGGAGCGGGGTGCGCACGTCCCCGCCGCCCGCCGACGTCGCGTCGACGCGCGATGCCGACAGCGCGCACAGCGCGCACAGCGCGAGGCCGGAGAGGGCGAGTATCCAGACGGTGAACTTCACAAATGCTATCGTACCACGTCGCGCGCGCGCCGCAAATACGGAATCGCTTGATTTCAAATACGTTTGCGGTATCCTGTATAGCATGAGATTCGCTCCGTTCCTCCCCGCATCCGGCCCGATGGCCTGCCTGCGCTTCGCCGCGGCGGTCGCGGTCGCTGCGATACTATGCAGTGTCGCGTATATGGCACCGGCGGCACGAGCGAACGGCGCGCCGAACCAGGACGAACAGGCGGCCACGGATCGCCCGGATCGTCCCCTCCCGATCCCCGCGTCACAGTTGACGACGAAAGCCGAAGAGATGTCATCGCTCCTGCGCGGGCTTCGCGACCGCCCCGTCCACGACGAGCAGATCGACGAGATCGAAAAGGATCTTCCCGGGGCCTTTGAGCTCCTTTACAAGTTGACCGACCTGACCGACACGGCGCTTTCCAGAACGATGTCCTCGAGAACCCTCGATGACCTCGGCCGGAGATGGCACCGCATACGGAGCGCGATCGATGGATGGCGCTCGCGCGTCGCCCGCAGCGGCCAGGCGGTCGACCGCGACCTCGAATCGCTCCAGGAACAACGCGAGTTGTGGGAGGTAACGCTCGATTACGCTCAGGAATCCGGCACGCAGGACGCAATGACCGACGCCCTCCATATGGCGATCACGAGACTGCGAAGCGAAGAAGTACGGTTCGGCGAACACCGTGCCCATTTGTTGAATCTCGGCATTCAGATCGAACACGCCGAAGACCTGATAACGGATGCCTTCGACCGGCTGGAAGAGGCCAGGAGAGACCTCCGGGTCCGGCTCTTCGCGCTCGACACACCGCCGTTGTGGTCCATCTTCACCAATCTTCCGCCACGGGCCGATCATATCGCCGAGATCAGGCGGACGGCGAGCGACTCCCGGGAAGCGCTGGTACTGTTCGCCGGCGATTATCACGACCAGTTGATCGTCCACTTCATCGCGCTGCTGGTGATGTTCTTCATTTTCAGATCGTTGAAAAAAAGGGTCGAACAGCTGCAGCTGAACGATCCCGCGCTGGAAGACTCGATCCGGGTCGTGTCGAAACCGTTTTCGTCGGCGCTTCTGCTCGCACTGGTTGGACTGCTGGTTTTTTACAGGAACCCGCCTCGAATCGTCGACGAGATCACGACGATTCTCTGCTTCATACCACTGTATCGGATCCTGCCGCGAAGAGTATTCCAACACGTGGGCAAATTGATCGTCTGGCTGATCACCCTGCACGTCTTCGACCGCCTGACCGACATAATGCCCTACCTGTCCCTCTTGAAACGGCTGCTGCTGTTGATCCTGACGGCGGTGACGTTCGCCGTCGTCGTCCGGGCCATCCGGAACCAAACCACGAGGAAGATTCCCGGGGCGCCCAATCTTCGTTCGATGGAGAAAATCGCCGCGGTTCTGCTCGTCGTTTCCTTCGGCGCGAATATCCTCGGTGACCTGTCGCTGGCCGACGTGATCGTTTCGGCCGTCATATCGGCGGCGTACTTCGCCCTGGTGTTGTACGCGATTTTCCTGGTAATCGACGCCGTCCTCCGGATCGGGATGGGGACGCGTATCGCGCGCAAGCTCAGAATGGTGAGGCGCCACGGTGACCTGGTTCATTTGCGGATCATGAAGGTCCTCAGGGTTGGATTCCGGATCCTCTGGCTCGCGGCGGCCCTTCACTGGCTGCAGTTGCTGCCCGTGATCGTCGATGCGGGCAAACGGGTGTTGACCGCGGAAGCGCGGTTCGGGAGTATCCCGATCTCGCTCGGAGGCATCCTCGCGTTCGCGTTTACGGTGTGGATCGCGTTCACGCTATCGCGCATCATCCGCTTCATCCTCGACGAAGACGTGCTCCCGCGAACGAAGCTGCCGCGCGGAGTTCCCAACGCGATATCCACGGGCCTGCACTACATCATTCTGCTGCTCGCGTTCATACTCGCCGTGGCGGCCACGGGGGCCGACCTGGGTAAATTCGCCATTCTCGCCGGCGCCTTCGGCGTCGGTATCGGTTTCGGCCTCCAGAACGTCGTTAACAACTTCATCTCCGGCCTGATCCTGATCATCGAGCGTCCCATCATGCCCGGCGACACGGTGGAGTTCGGCGACCGCATCGGCGACGTCATGCGGATAGGCCTGCGGTCGAGCACGATCCGGACGTGGTCGGGCGCCGAAGTGATCGTCCCCAACGGCAACCTGATCGCGAACGAAGTGACCAACTGGACGCTGTCCGACCGCCAGCGCCGTCTCGATATTCCGGTCGGCGTCGCCTACGGTTCGCCGGTCAAGCAGGTGATGGAGATTCTTGCCGGTATCGCCATGCAGCACGCGGAAGTCATGGACAATCCTTCGCCGCGGACTTTGTTCCTGGGTTTTGGCGACAGCTCGCTTGATTTCGAACTGCGTTGCTGGACGGGAGAATTCAGGAAATTCCGCCGGATCAAGAGCGACCTCATCGTGGGCATCGAAGCGGCGCTCGGCGAAGCGGGTATCACGATCCCGTTCCCGCAGCGCGACCTCCACATCAAAACCCTCGAAACCAATGTCGGCCGGACATTGCGGGGAGAAGAGCCGGTCGAGGAGAAGCCGCCGCCGGCGCCCGTGGAGCCCGAACTCCCCCGCGTGCCCAGAAAGCGCCAGCTTCCGCCGCTGCCGGGTGACCCGGCCTCCCCTGCGGAGGCGGGGGACGGCGATGGTGGCGATGGCGACAGCGATTAGATAACGATGAAGCTGTTCCCGCGTGCCGGGACCGGGTACTATGAGGTTGAGGTGCAGACGTGACTCCTTCCCCATCCGATCGAACACCCGACGGTCCCGGCGGCGACTCCGGGGTGAAGCGCAAGGCCGAGGCGTTCTTCGCCGGTGAACTCTCCGACACCGAGCGCGACGCATTCGAACGCGAGATGGCTACCGACCCCGAACTGGCCCGCAAAGTCTACGAAGCCATGGGCATGGGCCCCATTTATCACGAAGCCCTCCAGGCATTTCGCACCCGCCACCTCGAGTCCCACGCGCGCATCGCCGACCGCTCGATTTCGAAGCACGTTCCCTGGTGGGGCCGCACCCGTTCGCGGCTCGTTCTGGCGGTCGTCGTGTCGGCCCTGGTATTTCTCGCCGTGTTCGTCTCCAACACCGGCGACAAACCCCGAATCGACCCGCGCTCCCCGTCCACGCCGGGTTCCGGATTCAGCGGTATGACCCCGTCGGGGGAAGTACAGGCCCTCCCCATCCAGTTCGCATGGACCCCGCACCCGACGGCCGGACAGTATCGATTCGAGATTACCGACGATTCATCGCAACGGGTCTACTCGACCATCACCTCGGAAACAACGCTGATCGTCGCCCTCGACCGTCTCTACGAGCGCGGCTTCCGCTCCGGAACGTGGAAGGTGGTACCGCTCGACGAGCACGGCGGCGAGTTGGGATCCAGCGAAGAGGTCAGAATCCGCGCCGTCGTCCGCTGACGATTTTTCTGTGATATGTTGAACCGGCGACGGCGCTTGCGCCCGGCGTCCGGGTGTTTTATTATTTGAATACGAATCCGTTACCCCACACTGCTCTCAAACCTGGCGCGCACTTCAGGAGGCGATGACCGATGAATCGCAGTTTTCGTCTGTTCCTGCTCGCCGCAATGGCGCTCGCTGTGGTCTACGCGGGCTGCGGCGACTCTGTCCAGCCGATCGAAAACGAACAGAACAACCCCTCGGGCCTGATTTCGGGCGACATCGACGCGGACGGAGCGAGCTTCGAGTATTCCACCGACACGGCCGGCGACCCCGCGAACCCCATCCCGGGACCCTTCATTATTCGCGGCACCAATATCCACTACGTGGACAGCCTCGGCGCCCTCTCGGCGGACATCACCGTCGAGCACCGCTGCCGCTGCGAGTTCCCCGAACCCATCGGGATGACGTTCGTCAACCTGCTCCCACCCGGCGTGACCGTTCAGAATCCCGACAACGGCGAGCACGGCCCCGGGGCTGCGATCGTGTTCGAGTTCGAGAACGACGACGGCGTGTGGTCTCCGTTCGAGGAGAGTCTTCCGCGCACCGTGCTGTTCGGAGTCGACCACGGCGTATCGATCGGCTTTGTGGCCCGTATCGACATCGGGATGGATCCCGACCTGGGATCGATCGGCGGCGTCGTGTGGCTCGACCACAACCGCAACGGCTTGATCGACCCGGACGAACCCGGAATCGCCGGCGTGGAAATCCACATGTACCGCACCGACGGCCCGGAGGACATTCTACCGCCCGAGATCCTGTGGCGGACGCTGACCAGCCGCGACGGCAGCTACCGTTTTGACAGACTGGGCGCCGGGCATTACGAAGTGCAGAAGGCGCCGACAAACGACCTCGAGCCCACAACGCCGCCGAAAATCCAGGTGTTCCTCGTCGAGGAAGACGGCGTGGTGAGCGATTTCCTGATGGCCAATTTCGGTTGTGTTCCCGCCGGACCACCACCACGCCCCGTCATCGAAAAGGGAGACTTCGTCGACGTTTTGGGGGCTGAGTATAATTCCCGGCCCGTTCACGTCGTGACGGCGCGCCTGGTGCAGGTCACCAGATGCAACGTGGACCGGCCCACGTCGTCCGCCTTCATGCCGGCGTATACCTCCGGCGATATTACCGACATCGACGTTTGCGATCTGCCGGTGGGTGCCCTGATGGGACCCGTTACCGATATCAACCGGGACGAACGCATATTGTGGGTGATGGGAACACCGGTTCATTTCGACACCATTCCCGACGACTCGACGATCGCGCCGGGGATGCCGTCCCAGGGCGATCCGCTGCCCGGCGAGAAAATCGATTTCGAGGATGCCGAGATCGGCGACAACGTGACGGTATTTGCGTTCAACGATCCCTCTCACCGCACACTCGACGGGCTCCAGCTGTACAAAATCACCGCGGAGACGTTCGCCCCGATATTCGAGGTTCACGGAAAGGTCGACGAGATTCTGATGACGACCAACCGCGTGATCGAGGGATTCGTGGCCATGCGAACAAGAGTGCATATTACGAACCTGACGCAGATCAAGGTGCGTGAGTGACTCCACGCCAGCTCTGGCTGAAAGCCCCTCCGGTCCGAAACGGGCCGGAGGGGCTTTTTTATACGGGGTCTACGAACCACTTGATCGGGCACATGGTAGTGGTATACTGTGGTTCATTCAAATTTATTCCTGAAATAATCCAGAAGGAGTTGTCTCATGCGGTTCAAGAACGCGATCAACATCGCGGCCCGTCTCGTCCTGGCGCTGGCCGTCCTCTTTACCATTGCCTGCGACAGCGACCCCGACCCGGTCGCGCCACCGCCAGATGATGACCCGACCGTACGCGGCGACTGGTACCTCGAGAACGAAATCGTCAACAGTTCGATCCTGCAGGACGTGGCGTGGTTCTCCTCGACCGATGTGTTCATGGTCGGCGACAGCGGGACGATTCTCCATTTTGACGGCGCCGAGCTGATCGAGATGGAGGCGCCCATCACGG
>CBDVDJ010000137.1:0-7264 GCA_965372695.1 uncultured bacterium | reverse complement strand
GTTTTCGCTACGACGACAACTACGGCGGCACGATCAAGCTCCAGTTTACGGGCTCAGGCGTTTATGTCTGGCACGTCGATGAAAATGTTATCCGCCAGAACCTCGAAGCCGGTTTTCTGCCCAACGACTTCGTCGCCCGCAAGGGTGTCGACCTCGAGGAAGCGGACGGCGTGCAGGACCTCGACGCCGGCGGTTTCATCGGTTTTATATTCGGAAGTCATTTTGATTCGTTCCGCTCGGGCGACGGCAACGCCAATTCCTTTGGCCCGTTCACCAGTCCCTCTTCCAGTTCGAACTCCGGGGCGATGACGGGGATCACGATCGCCGATGTGTCGGTGATGGGCGCCGAGATGACGTTTGATCTCTCACGGACGATTCCATACGAAGAAACCCGCACCCGCTGGACGGGGCTCGGAGAAAACCAGCCGGCGACGACGGGTGACATCGACGGCGACGGCGACCTCGAGATCGTCGTCCTGGGCGACACCGGATCGGTATACGTGTTCAATGGCGACGGCAGCGAGTACGACGACGCCGACGGCGACCCGGCCACAATAGAGCCGTACATCACGGCGCCCGGCGCCGTGTGGGCGGGGCCGCCCGCGCTGGGAAACATCCAGGGGCAGGAGGGTGGCCCCGACGAGATCGTGGCGGCATCGAAAGACGGGCGCCTGTTCGCCTGGATGGGCGACGGAACGGAAGTGGCGGACGGCGACAACGACCCGGGCACCGACGGCGTGTTATTCGTAGGCGAACCGATGGCGACGGGGCCGCTGCTGTTGGATATCGACGGTGACGGGGTCAGTGACGTCGCGGTGGTGGAATCTGATGACGACTCGCTTCGTGTCGGCTTCGTTAGGTCCGATGGAACGTGGTGGGTGCCCTCCGGGCCGACGTTCGGGCCTCTGTGGCCGCTCGTGGTGCCCGGGCAGTACGCGGCGCCCTTATCCCTGGCCCGCACGAAGATCGGGGCGACCGACGGGCAGACCGGAGTCGTCCTGGTGTCGGTCGATACCTCGAGTTCGACGGCCGGGATCGTGTTCGCGCCGGTGGTGTGGAGTGACAGACTGGTACCTCCGGGCATTGAGCCCGCCGCAGAGGGATGGTGGTACTCGTGGGCGCTCGATACGGGGATGCCCGCCGCCGGCCAGGTTCCGTCGGCGCCCGCCGCCGGCGACGTCGACGCCGATTCCAACGACGAGGTCGTATTGACGACTCCGTCGGGACGTCTCCTGGCTTTTGACGACGCGACGGGCGAAAATGCGCCGCATGCCACGCAATTGAGATCGACGCAGCCCTCGGGTCCGGCGCTGGGAGACGTCGACCTCGACGGCACCCTCGAGATTGCCCTCTGGGACGACGAATATATGTATCTCAAGAAATGGAACGGCGCCGACCTGACCAACTGGCCCGTCTCCGTCCTGTCCGGTTACGCCGGCGAGCAGCCCCTTTCGGAAATTCCCCGGGGACTCGAAGGACCGGTGGTCGGGGATTTCGACGGCGACGGAGAGGTCGAAACCATATTTCTGCGCCGCGACGGTACCGTCTGGGGCTACGAGTTCGATGGAACGCCCGTCGCGGGCTTCCCGCGTGTCGCGCCTTCGGGCGCCGGCGCCACGCCCACCGTGGTCGCTCTGTCGGGCAGCGGGGAACTGAGCTTTTTGTCCGCCGGGTTCCTGGACGCGCTCGGGTCGTTCGACACGGTGCTCGACACGGTCGAGACCACGCCCGTCATGACGCTCTCCATCCAGACACTGCCCGGATCGGACGCGGCCGACCTGTTGTTCTGGCCGGCGTTCCAGGTGTCCTCGGGGCGGCAGGGACTCGTCACCGGGGGAGTGCAGCTGAAAACAGCGACCGGTGTCCAGGCGGAAACATTCATGATCTATCCAAATCCGGTATCCGGCGGCGAAGTGCACGCCCGGGTCACTCTCAACGAGTCGGCCCGTGTCGTCGTCGAGATCTACAATTTTGAGGGAGAACGCGCGTACTCACAGGAATTCGCCGCCAACCCCGGCGGTTTGATCGGAACCCCTTTCGACGAGCTCATCGATGTCAGTGGTCTCAAGAGCGGTGTGTATTTTCTCCGTCTCGAGGTCGACAGCGGTGGCGGGACGGAAAAACTGGTCAAGCCGTTTGCGATCCGGCGATGAGGAGGAGTTGACATGCCCGCTTTCGGAGCAAGACTCAGGCGAATTAATTGGCGAACGTGCAGCGGCGCCCTTCTGGCGATCGTTCTTCTTTCGGCGTCACAACCAGCGTCGGCCGCCGGCGATCCAGGCGACGCCGGAGCGCTCTTTCTGCGTGTCGGAATGGGCGCCCGGGCGGCTTCGATGGGTGACGGCTACATCGCCGTCGCCGAAGACGCTTCGTCGGTGTACTGGAATCCGGCCGCCATGGCGCCTGTCCTCGGCACCAACATACAGTTTACCCACGACGAGTACATGGTCACCGCGCGCCTCGAACAACTCGCGCTGACCCACGAGACCCGATACGGAACCCTCGGGTTGAGTTTCACAGGCATGTACCTCGACGACATGGAGCGCCGCGAAGACATCCCGACGGAAGTCCCTCTCGGGACCTTCCCCGTCTTCGACGTTTCATTCGCCGTCGGGTTCGCCCGCTATATTCTGCCGAACACTTCGCTCGGCATGACGGTCAAGCCCGTCTATCAGAAGATCGACCAGTGGTCGGCATCCGGGTGGGCGTTCGATCTGGGGATCTTCCACGTGTCCCGCATCGACGGCCTCAAGCTGGCCGCCGTGGCCGGCAACGTCGGCGCCCCCATGAAGTTCATCGACGAGGAATACGCGCTGCCGCGCTACATCAAGGTCGGTGGCGCCTACGAACGAGAGACCGCCGCGCTGCGGGGCCGGTTCCTGCTCACCCTGGACGGTGTGTGGGTCAACGACGGCGATCCGAAGCAGCACCTGGGAGCGGAGTACATGTACCAGCGCACGCTCGCGCTGCGGGCCGGGTACAAGGCGGGGTACGATTCTTATGGCGGAACCTTCGGTGCGGGCATCCTCTACAAGGGTCTGCAGATCGATTACGCGTTCCTGCTGGTCAGGAACGACCTCGGCGACAACCACAGGTTCAGTCTCGGACTTCGTCTGTAAAGCAGTTGAGCGTCAGTTCTCCGTCCGAGAGCCTGCCGTAGGTGAAGCTCTCGAACCAGTCACCGACGAGCATGAAGTCGTTTCCGTCTCGTGAATCTAGGAGGGGGTAGTGCACGTGCCCCATGATGAAGGCGTCGTTTCCGCGGGCGTAGAATTCCCGGTGGGCCCTGTCGGCCACCCGGCGCGCGTTGGCTTCCTGCGGTTCCTTGCTCATTTTGCGGCTTCCCGTCGCCACCGCGCGGGCGATCGCGTCCATGATGTCGGGGTGGATCCACCTCGACGCGCCGATGAGCAGGCGGTTCCGTATGAACGGGCGCACCAACTTGTACCCCCAGTCGCCGGGCATCGCCAGGTCGCCGTGGGCGCAGACAATTTTGCGCCCCTGGGCGGAGATGAGGATCTCGTTCCAGTGAATCGTCATCCCGAGACCCTTGGTAATGAAGTCGCCGACCCAGTAGTCGTGATTTCCGCCGAGAAAGTGCATCTCGACGCCTCGTTCCCCGCAGGCCAGAAATTCGGCGAACAGGTCGACGAACCTCTTTCCGACCACGGAGCGGTACTCGAAGTAGAAATCGAAAATGTCGCCGAGGAGGTACAGCGCCGCGCCTTCGGGGAGGCTGCGGAGAAAGCGGATAAACACGTCGCGCCGCCGCGCCTCACCGGGGACTTCCCGGCTGCGAAAGTGGGTGTCGGCGACAAACCGGATGTCGTTGCTGGAAATGGCTTTGAAGTCGGTCATGTCACCCGTCCGCTCCGCGGGCCCGTCAACCCGGTTAACTTGTTGAGAATATGAAGAACTACGACAATCTTGGCACTATTCTTGTATACACCATACTGGATCGACCGGTATCTATTAAAGGATAACTGATGAAAAAGCAACAAAATTCCAGAAAACTACCGGCCGATCGCCCCTGTTACGGAACTCTCCGGGACCCTGAACGTAGAAACAGGTGCGAGTAGGGGAACGGGGTAGCGACCCCGGGCGGTTAAAAATTAATTGACACGAATCAGCCGCCCATGGTATCATCAGTTCCGGTAAGTGTCGAGATGGCAAAGGGAAAGGATCCACTCGGCGGCCGGAACAGCGAGCACGGTTGTTGACTGAGCCGCCGGTGTCAGCTACACTGTTAAGTGTGGTAACCAGATAACGGCAGCGCTTCAAAACCAGTCAGGTCACCCCTCCCCTACCAGCGGGATTCCCGCGGTCTCCGCGTAAGGAATTCCGGGTTCAAACGAATACTTAGTAGAGATGGCACAATACGCACGTGTGGCCGAAGCCACAGATCGAGTTGACCACCCCGCCTGTCAACGGGTGGTTGATGAGGGACGAAATCAAATATGAGAAGTAGATCCTTGCAGACGTTAATACTCGGGACGCTCGTCCTGGCGACCGGCTTTGCCGCCGGCCAGCTTCTGATGTCGGACTCGACGGCCCAGACCGCGACGGGAAACGTACCGATCCGCTCCGACGGCAGCTCGATATTCGCCGACGTCGCTGAAGCGGTCGGCCCCGGAGTCGTCTTCATCAAGACCGAGAGGTCTGCGTCGAGTTCGGGAGAGGGTGACGGGTTCCGGATACCGGAGTTCTTCCGGGAGTTCCTGCCCGACGATGAGACGCACCGTGAGCGCCGGATTCCCGGTGGCGGTTCCGGATTCGTCTTCGATCACGAAGGCCGCATCATAACCAACCACCACGTCATTCGCGACGCCGACGAGATCATCGTCGTGCTCGAGACGAGCGAGGGCGAAGTGGAGATGGAAGCGACCGTAGTCGGTGCTGATCCGCGAACCGACATCGCGATCATCCAGATCGATCTGCCCGCCAACGGACTGACCGTGGTCCCGCTCGGTGACTCGGACCAG
Source organism: uncultured bacterium (assembly GCA_965372695.1). Taxonomy (GTDB): domain Bacteria; phylum Krumholzibacteriota; class Krumholzibacteriia; order WVZY01; family JAKEHA01; genus CBDUWU01. The sequence goes on along the minus strand of CBDVDJ010000137.1, from coordinate 2,282 downwards.
TGCCGCGTGGGTGACTGGGTGATGGCGATCGGAACGCCGTTCGGTCAGCTCCAGGGTTCGGTCACGGCCGGCATCATCAGTGCGAAGGGACGGAGCGATCTGAGGATCATGGGCAGCGACCCGAACGGGTTTCAGAATTACATCCAGACCGACGCGTCGATCAACTTCGGCAACAGCGGCGGGCCGCTGGTCAACATGAAGGGCGAAGCCATCGGTATCAACACGGCCATCAACCCGTCGGGCCAGGGAATCGGTTTCGCGATTCCGATCAACATGGCCAAGGAAATCATGGGGCAGCTGATCGCCGAGGGCAGGGTTCGCTACGGTTTCATCGGCATCTCGCTGCAGGAATTGAACAAAGACCTCGCGGCGGGGCTGGAACTCGATATCGACCACGGCATCCTCGTCCAGAACGTGCTCGAAGGATACCCGGCGGAAAAAGCGGGGATCCAGAACCGGGACGTCATTATCGAATACAACGGCGAAGTGATCAAAGACGCCGACAAGTTCCGGATGATGGTGGGCAGGACGGAAATCGGTGAAACGGTGCCGCTCGTCGTGTGGCGCAAGGGCAAGGCAAAGAATCTCGAGATCACCGTCGGTGAACGACCCGACGACGCGGTGGTGGCATCGACGCAGCCGAGCGGACCGGACGCATGGCTCGGCCTGCACGTAGACGATCTGGGTTCGCGCGACGTGAGACGTCAGTACAACGTTTCGCGCGGACAAAAAGGTGTGATTGTGCTGGAGGTTGATGAGGGGAGTCCGGCCGACGAGGCTGGCATCCGTGAGGGCGATATTGTCACCGAGGTATACTCGATTTCGGTCGATGACCTCGATGGATATCGCAAGGTCGCGGAGAATCTCAAAGAGAGGGAAGCCCCCATCGCTTTCCTGGTCAAACGAGGGAGAAGTACCACTTACATTCCGGTTAAACCGGATAAGCGGTAGCGCCCGGTTCAGTTTCCACCCCTCCGGGAACAGACCATCGGCGTGCCCACGGAAAGGGTGATCCAGATGTTCGACCACGGGGACGATAAAGGAAGGAAGACAGTGAGACAGACAAGGAGTCAGGGTGGTCTGGGCGGCAATCGCAGCTTGGACGTATACCTTCACGAGATCAACAAAACCCCCCTGCTGAAGCGTGAGGAGGAACAGTCACTGGCCCGGAAGATCCATACCGGCAGCCAGAAGGCGCTGGACCAGCTGGTTCAGGCCAACCTCCGGTTCGTCGTTTCCATTGCCAAGCAGTACGCCAATCAGGGGCTCTCACTGGAGGACCTGATCAATGAGGGCAACCTCGGCCTGATCAAGGCGGCACACCGCTTCGATGAGAAGCGCGGATTCAAATTCATTTCCTACGCTGTCTGGTGGATCCGCCAGGCGATGCTGCAGGCGCTTGCCGAGCATTCACGTATCGTGCGCCTGCCGCTCAATCGCGCGGGCACGCTGTACCGGATCGGCAAGACGTCGCGCAAGCTCGACCAGGAGCTCGGACGGAAGCCGACGGCGGAAGAGATCGCGAACAAACTGGGCCTGTCGGTGGTAGAGGTCCGGGACACGATGAAAATTGCCAATACGCACGTGTCGTTGGACGACCCTTATTCCAACGACAAGGACGACAACGCACTGGTCGACTATCTGACGGACGCTGACCAGGTTCCTCCGGACGAGGGAACGTACACCAACGCTCTGTCGGAGGACATGGAGCGTGCACTCGATACGCTCACCGACCGGGAAAAGCTGATTCTGACGCTGTACTTCGGGTTGAGCGGGGAAGACCCGCTGACACTGGAGGACATCGGCAAGAAGATGAAGCTGACCCGGGAGCGCATCCGCCAGATCAAGGAGAAGGCGATCCAGCGCCTGCGCCACTCGACCCGGGCGAAGTACCTGAAGGGTTATATCGATTAGTTTCGACCAGGTTTCTGGCTTTCCCCTATCGAGCGCCGCGGCACCACGCCGCGGCGCTCTCTTTGTACATCTCCGATTGACGCCGCCGGTCGCAGGGGCCCCGGCTGCCACCGGCAGCCTGCACTTTCGCTAAACGACTATATCTCAATGCCATGTAAGTGGTTGTACGGTAACGACAAATACGGCTCGCTATGGTATGGATATTGCAATCGTTGGCCGGGATTATGCCCTTGACAAGGGACCTATACTTAATTAAGGTACCGTAACGTTTTCGCGGTCGAGGCGCAGACAGCACCATGAGAGATAAGTACTTCAATTTTCTATATATACCAGCGATCAACGCCGAGCCCAGGCAGTTCCGGGTTCGG
>CBDVDJ010000136.1:0-7268 GCA_965372695.1 uncultured bacterium | reverse complement strand
CTCGAAACTATTGCGGCGGGGCCGTTCATTCACGCCTTGTTCCGGGCGGCGATCCATGCCGGGAAACGCTGCCGGACGGAAACGACGTTCAGCCGGAATCCGGCGAGCATGAGTTCGGCGGCGATAGCCACGGCGCAGGACAAACTCGGGGATCTCAAAGACAAGAATATCCTGGTCGTCGGCCTCGGTGAAATGGGGATGCTCACCCTGCGGGCGCTGCACGCGCGGCAACTCATGAATGTCAGCGTTGCCAACCGTTCGCCGGACAAAGGCGAGCGCCTCAAGAGACACTGGAGCGTCCGGATCTACCCTCTCGACCAGCTCTCCGAGGCGATGTTTCGCGCGGACGTGGTGATCACATCCACAGCGGCGACCGAACCGGTGATTCGAACTGATCTCGTACAGCAGGTAATGGCGCGCAAAGGGTCCGGTGAGATGGTCATCGTCGACATCGCGGTGCCGCGTGACGTCGACCCTGGCGTGGCCGACCTCGACGGGGTCCATCTGGTCGACGCCGACGCGCTCAAGGTGTCGCTCGACAGATCTCTGGAAGCCCGCAGGAGAGAAATCCCCAAAGTGGAGGCGATCATCGCGGAGGAAGCCGCCAAATGTGAGATCGAACTTCGTGAATTGTCGATGAGGCCGGTCATCACCGACCTTCGCGACAAGGCGGAAACGATTCGGCGACTCGAGCTCGAACGGACCCTGCGGCAGATCCCGCACCTCGACCCCAGGACGGCGGAACACATTCATTCTATGTCACGGGCGATCGTAAACAAGATTCTGCACGCACCCACGGTACGCTTGAAGCGTAGCGCTCGCGCTGGTCTCCACAAGGACTACTCGACGACGGTCCGTCATTTGTTCGACCTCCCGGAGAACAACGAAAGTTGAACCCGATGAGTAAAAGGTTCGTGGTCGGTACGCGGACGTCGGCGCTCGCCCTCTGGCAGACGCACCGCGTGATCGAAATGCTCCAGTCCGCGCGGGCCGGCGTTGAATACGAGACGCGGCATTTTACCACTCGCGGCGACAAGACCCTGGACAAGCCGCTGCCCGAAATCGGCGGCAAGGGCCTGTTTACCCAGGAACTCGAAGAAGCTCTGCGCCGGGGGGAAATCGACGCGGCGGTACATTCGCTCAAGGACCTCCCCGTCGAGAACTCGGAGGGTTTGACGCTCGGGGCGATTTCAACACGGGCCGGAGCGGGGGATTGCCTCGTCGCGCGCGAAGGCTGGACGTTGGCGACGCTGCCCGCGGGGGCGATCGTCGGGACGAGCAGCATCCGGCGGCAGGCGCAGATCCTGGCGGCGAGGCCGGACCTCGACGTCCGGTCCATCCGGGGAAACGTCGAGACGCGAATCCGCAAGGTGCATGAAGGGCAGTACCACGCCACCGTAATGGCCCGGGCCGGACTCGAGAGACTGGGACTCGCCGAAAACGTGACGGAGTACTTCGAATTCGACGTGATGCTCCCGGCTCCGGGGCAGGGAGCTCTCGCGGTCCAGTGCCGGGCCGGCGATACCGTGGCGCTCGATTTGTTGTCCACGATCAACGACCCCGGGGACAGGTCCGCCGTGACCGCCGAGCGCGAGTTTCTTGCCGGGCTCGGCGGCGGGTGTTCCGCTCCGGTCGGTGCGTACGCCTGCCGGGTGGGTGGGCCGGGGTCGGATGAGCTCGAAATCACCGCCGTTGTGGGATCGCCCGACGGAAAAAACCTGATCCGGTTGGAGGGTAAGGGGGTCGACCCGGTGGAGTTGGGGCGCCGTGTCGCGAAAGACGCGATCGGGCGGGGCGCCGCCGCAATTCTCGAATCGATCGCGAAGCCCGAAGGAACGCCGCTCGCGGGCAGGAGAATAGTGGTTACGCGGGCGCTGGACCAGTCGGCGTCATTTTGCCGGCGCCTGGAAGCGCTGGGAGCGGAACCGGTCGTGGTGCCTTCGATTCGCATTGTACCCGTGGAAGACGACCTGGGGCTTCGCGCTGTGATAGCCGGGATGGATGTATACGACTGGGCGGTGTTTACGAGCGCAAACGGTGTCGAGTACTTCTGGCGTGCGCTCGAGAGGATCGGCGCCGACGGGGCGATACTGGAACGGCCAAAAATCGCCGCCGTCGGAACGTCCACCGACGCGGCTTTGCGATCCCGCGGCGTCACTCCCGATCTGGTGCCGGCGACATTCACCGGCGAGGCGATTGCGCACGAAATGAACGACGTCGATGGAAAACGCGTCTGTCTGCTGCGCGCCCGGATCGCGGGGAATGATCTCCCCCGAATTCTCTCTGAGAGGGGCGCGAGAGTCGACGAAGTCGCCGTCTACGACAACGAACCGGCGGACATCGACGAAGACGCCGTGGCGGAATTGCGGCGAGGCGTGGATATGGTGACTTTTACCAGCGGGTCGACCGTTTATAATTTTGTTGCCGCCCTCCGAAAGAATTCAGACAATGAGAATTTATTGACGGCGATGCGTTACGCCTGCATCGGCCCGGTGACCGCCGAATCCGCCCGTGACGAAGGACTTGGTGTGACGCTCGTCGCCGAGGTCTATACGACGGAGGGCCTGATAGACGCCCTCGTCGGGTATTTCAACAAGGAGAACAAAAATGACGGATAAGCGCGGAATCGTCGACGAGTTGCTGAAAACGCGCGTCGATTCGAATCTCGTTCATCGCCCGAGACGGCTGCGTCGTACGCCGGCTATCCGCGCGATGGTTCGTGAAACGACGGTGACGACGGACGACTTTATTTACCCGCTGTTCATCACGCACGGCAACGGAGTTCGGAAGCCGATTTCCTCCATGCCGGGTGTGGATCAGTTGTCCGTCGATCAGCTCGCCGCTGAGGCCGAGTCGATCGCGAGCCTGGGGAGTCCGGCCGTCATGCTGTTCGGAATCCCCGCTTCGAAGGACCCGGTCGGTGTGGAGAACTTCGACGAAGACGGCATCGTGCAGCGGGCGGTAAAGGAACTAAAAAGGGCAGTCCCCGAACTCGTGGTAGTGACGGACGTGTGCCTCTGCGAGTACACCGACCACGGACATTGCGGCATTCTCAACAGTGGTGACGCCCCCATGCATCGCGGCCTCGAAGAAGGATACGTCCTCAACGATGAAACGCTCGACGTCCTGGGCAGAGTCGCCGTATCCCACGCCGCCGTCGGGGCGGATATCGTGGCGCCGAGCGGCATGATCGACGGGATGGTCGAAGCAATCCGGAATTCGCTCGACGAACACGACTTCTCCCAGATTCCGATCATGTCCTACGCGGTAAAATATGCTTCCGGGTTTTACGGGCCGTTTCGGGATGCCGCCGACGGGGCGCCGAAATTCGGCGACCGCAAGACCCACCAGATGGACCCCGGCAACGTCCGCGAGGCATTGAAAGAATCGGCGCTCGACGTCGAGGAAGGCGCCGACTTTCTCATGGTGAAACCGGCGCTTGCGTATCTCGATGTGATCAGCCGCGTGAGCGATGCGTTTCCCGAAATCCCGATGGTTGCTTACAACGTGAGCGGCGAATACTCGATGATCAAGGCCGCGGCGGCCAACGGCTGGATCGACGAACAGAAGACCGCCATGGAGGTGCTGACGGCGATCAAGAGGGCCGGCGCCGACCTGATCATTACTTATCACGCCAAAGACGCGGCCAACTGGTTGAAGTAACGGGCCGCGCGAAACGGAGAACGATCAGATGACGAACAATGGTCAAAGTGCCGTGCCGGCAAGTGATTCCCGGCCGGAAACGACGGGCGCGTTTCTGTGCGCGTGCAGGTGCCAGCCCGCCTCATACACACCCGTGTGGCTGATGCGACAGGCGGGCCGTTACATGAGCGAGTATCGCGCGCTTCGGGAGAAGCACTCGATGCTGGAGATGATCAATACTCCCGAACTCGCCGCGGAAGTAACACTGCAACCGATCGACAAGTTTGGTTTCGATGCCGCGATAATATTTTCCGACATCCTGCCGCCGTTGATGGGTATGGGGCTCGACCTGGAGTTCGTCGAGGGGCTGGGACCGAGGATAAAGAACCCCGTCCAGACCGGAAAGGACGTCGAAAGGCTCGCGACACCGCCGCCGGAGGAGTCAATGGCGGGAACGCTGGGGGCGGTCCGCCTGGTGACGGCGGAGCTATCCACGAGGAACGTACCGCTCATCGGTTTTGCCGGCGCGCCCTTCACCCTGGCCAGTTACGCGATTGAAGGGGGAGGCACAAAGATATATTCGAAAGTGAAATCGTTGATGTACGCAGCCCCGGAAACGTGGGACCGGTTGATGAACAAACTGGTCGACGTGCAGTGCGCGTACATGCTCGCGCAGGTCGATGCGGGCGCGTCGGCGCTCCAGTTGTTCGACTCGTGGGCTGGTTCGGCCCTCGGCGTGCAGGACTACGTGCGTTACGTCAAGCCTTACAACACCCGGTTGCTGGGCCGGCTGACGGAAGCCGGCGTCCCGCTGATCAACTTCAGCACCGGAACGGCGCCTTACATCGAAGAAGTCGCCGCGTGTGGAGGAGACGTGATCGGCGTCGACTGGCGGATGCCGATCGACTGGTTCCGGGAAAAAGTCGGCTACGACAAAGCCGTGCAGGGCAACCTCGATCCGATATCGCTGCTGGGCACGTGGGAGCAGCTGAAGAGCCAGGTCGACGACATCCTCGTCCGGGCGGCGGGACGCCCCGGCCATATATTCAACCTGGGGCACGGAATCCTGCCGCAGACACCGGTGGATAACGTCAAGCGCCTGGCGGACTACGTCAGGGAACGCACGCAGGGCAGGTAGCCGTCCGGCGCCTTGTCTCCAGATCATCACGCAGGAGAATGACAGTGTCAGCAAACGACAAATCAAAATTGCTATTCGAAGAAGCCAGAAAGATCCTGCCCGGCGGGGTCGATTCACCCGTCCGGGCGTTCAAGGCCGTGGGCGGGCAGCCGCTGTTTATCGAGCGCGGCGAGGGCGCCTGGCTGGTCGACGTCGACGGCGGACGGTACATTGACTACGTTCTTTCGTGGGGACCGTTGATCCTCGGGCACGCTCATCCGGGGGTCGTGAAGGCGTTGACACAAGCCCTGGCAAAGGGAACCAGTTTCGGCGCTCCGAGCGAACTCGAAACCCGACTCGCGGGGATCATCAACTCGATGATGCCGAACATGGAGATGATGAGATTCGTCAACTCCGGAACCGAAGCCACGATGACGGCTCTGAGGCTGGCGCGAGCCTTTACCGGCCGGTCGAAGATCGTGAAGTTCCAGGGCAACTACCACGGTCACGCGGACATGCTGCTCGTCAAAGCGGGTTCCGGCGTTGCGACGCTGGGACTCCCCGATTCGCCGGGGGTCCCGCCGGCGACGGTGGCCGACACGTTGACGGCTCAATATAATGACCTCGAATCCGTGCGCGCGTTATTTGAAGAGTACCCCGGCGAAATTGCCGCCGTGATCGTCGAGCCCGTCGCGGGGAACATGGGACTGGTCCCTCCGGCGCACGGTTTTCTCGCAGGACTGCGGGATATGACGGCCGCCGACGGGGCCTTGCTCGTTTTCGACGAGGTGATGACGGGATTTCGCGTGCATCCCGGCGGGGCGCAGACCCTGTTCGGCATCGTTCCCGACCTGACGACCCTGGGCAAGGTGATCGGTGGCGGGTTGCCGGTGGGGGCCTACGGAGGCCGGCGGGATGTCATGGAAATGATCGCGCCGGCGGGGCCCGTATATCAGGCCGGAACGCTTTCGGGTAACCCGCTGGCCATGACGGCGGGGATCGAAACGCTCTCGCGTCTCCGGGAAGCCGGCGTCTGGGAATCTCTCGAAACAACCGGCGGACGGCTCATCGAGGGACTCACCGCGGCGGCGAAGTCGGCGGGAATCACGGTTCAGCCGGCCCGGGTCGGTACCATGTTCGGGATGTTCTTTTCCGACACCCCCGTCGTCGACTGGGATGCGGCGGCGAAGTCGGACCTCGACAGGTTCACCGCGTATCACAGGTCGATGCTGGAACAGGGAGTTTATCTGGCTCCCTCTCAATTCGAGGCCGGTTTCATTTCGACGGCCCACACCGACACCGAAATCGACACAACCGTGGCCGCGGCGGAAAAGGCGTTTTCGTCTTTGTAGTGCGCCCGGAAGGAACACACGATGAAAGTTGACATCGAAATACTGACGAAATACGGGCGCCCGGGGCCGCGCTATACGAGTTATCCCACGGCGCCGCAATTTTCCCCGCGCTTCGGACCCGCGGAGTATCGAACCGAAATTGAAGAAACCAACAGGACTGGCGACCTGTCCGATCTGTCGCTCTACTTCCATATCCCGTTCTGTAACACGCTCTGCTATTTTTGCGCGTGTAATACGATCATCACGAGCAACCTCTCGAAGATCGCCGACTATGTCGATTTGTTGAAACGCGAAATCGAGCTCGTCAGTGGCATGGTGAATTCCAACCGGAAGGTCGTTCAATTCCACTGGGGCGGCGGCACTCCGAGCTATCTCTCTCCCGCGCAGATCGACGACCTGTTCTGTTTCATCAAGGGCCATTTCCAGTTCGCGGACGACGCCGAAGTGAGCATGGAGATCGATCCTCGGGATCTCACCCCCGAACACCTCCCGTCGATCAGAAAAACGGGTTTCAATCGGGTCAGTTTCGGCGTCCAGGATCTCGACGAAAAAGTCCAGGTAGCCGTCAACCGCGTTCAGCCGATGGAGCTGAACCGGCGCGTGGTAAGCGAGAGCAGGGAGCTGGGTTTCGACTCCGTCAACATCGACCTCATCTACGGCCTGCCCTACCAGACGCTGGACAGCTATTCCCGCACGCTCGACCAGGTACTCGAGATCGACGCTGACCGGATGGCTGTGTTCAACTATGCACACGTGCCCTGGATGAAAAAACACCAGAGTTTGATACCCGAAGACGCCCTGCCCGCGCCGGAAGTGAGGCTCGAGATACTCAAGATGGTGATCGAGCGTCTCACCGAAGCGGGATACGCCTACATTGGCATGGACCACTTCGCGCGCCACGACGACGACCTCACCCGGGCCTTGAATGAAGGGTCACTGCACAGGAATTTCCAGGGGTATACGACGAATGCGGGCACCGAGATCTACGCGATGGGGATCACCGCGATCAGCCAGCTGGACGGCGCGTACGCTCAAAACGTCAAATCGATCCCCGAGTACCGCGAGATGCTGGAGAAGGGAATACTGCCCACGGAAACAGGTCACCGGCTCGACGACGACGACAAACTGAGGCGGTACGTTATAACAGAGCTCATGTG
>CBDVDJ010000135.1:0-7300 GCA_965372695.1 uncultured bacterium | reverse complement strand
CGTCGAATTCACCGTTTCGACCAGTACCCGCCACGACGTCCTCTTCAACTTCACCGTCGGTTACTTTTTCTGATGCCGCGGCGGCTCCGGTCGTCTTTGGCACGAATCCTGAGTCTATGATTCTTCCGAGCACTCTTCATGCGCCGAGGTGGCAAGAACCCTGGCAATCCATGGCCTGATTCCCGGTTAACCGGCAGATTTCCGTCCGGTACCCGGGGGCGATGCACATCTATGCCCCCCATCCAGGCCGCCGCACCAGCCACTTCGTCGTGCAGTATTATTGATTTGCGATTCGGAGGGAGCGAGATGTCAAAAAAATCCACCGGACAGGAAATTCAAACGAGGGCTGGTATCGACGCGCGCCTGACCCGTAACTGGCAGCTGATGGTTGGTGTCACCATCGCGAGCACAGTGGGGATGGCCGTGGCGGTTGCGCCGGTACTCGGTCAACAGTTTGGTACCGTATGGCCGTGGCCCAACACGCACCTGGTGCTGCTCGGCGGCCTGGCCATTTCGGTGATTCTTCTCGTTGCCCACCTGACGTCACAACAGCGCAAGCTCTCGGACATCCACGGCGAAGTCCAGTGTCTCGAGGGCGCCGTCCATCACCTCGAGGAAAAATCGCTCCAGACCGAGCGCCAGAGCCAGGCGCGTCTCAATGCGCTTCTCAACATCAGCCGTATGATGGGGGCGGTCAACCGCCTCGACGAAGTGTTCGGGAGCGTAATCGACACGTGCCTCAAACTGTTCGACGCCCACCAGGCGTCGCTGATGCTGCTCCAGACCGGCACCGATGAACTGGCCGTTTGTGCGGCAAAGGGACACCCCGATCACGACAAGGTCAAGGCCGCGCGGCAGAAGATCGGTGAGGGCGTGGCCGGCTGGGTTGCGAAGCACCGCCATGCGCTCATTCTGGGGCCGGAACTCGAGTTGGAGCGCTTCCCGGGCCTCAAGGTCGACGTTTCCAGATTGACGGCGGCGATCGTCGTGCCCGTGCTGCTGCGCGACGAACTCGTCGGCGTACTGAGCATCCGCAGCCGCGAGGCGGACGTCCGCTACACCAAAGCCGACCTCCAGTCGCTGCAGGTTCTTGCGGAGAACATCGGCACGGTCATCCGCCACTCCGAGCACGTTGAATGGATGAGAAAAACGATCGAGGCCCAGCGCGCGGCGCGTGAGCACGAACCAGCAGCCTAGCGAAGTGCCCGAAGGGTGCGTAGTGCCCGCAGGGTGCGTAGTGCCCGCAGGGTGCGAAGTGATCCACTTACACTTCGCACCCTGCGGGCTTCAGCACAACCCCTCGGGACCGCAAAGCGTTTCCTCGTAAGTCCATCCCGGCCCCCGGCGCTTGTCCTTCGTGACGTGGATCTCCCATCGGAAGCGGTCGAACGCCGTTCTCCTGACGCGCGTGACCCCGCGCAGCGAAACCAGCGAGCCGATCGACGGCTCGTCGCGCTTTTTCTTCGTCAAACACAACAACACAGCCCGGTGTTTCTTGGCCAGGCCGGCAAGCCGGCTCTGTACCGGTACGCGGATCCGGTGGTCGCGGCCGAGGTCGACGACCACTACGGCAAAGGCGCCGCAGCGCAGCAACCTGTCGGCCGTGCGCGCGGCCGCGCGGCTGTCGTTCGCGCGGATGACGGGAAGGCTCGCCAGGTCGACGCCGGACCGGGCGGCGTCGGGGGGGTAGAATGCCGAATGTCCGACGGCGATCCAGGCGGCGGGTTCTCCCCGGCGCTGGGCCTGGAGCACGAGCGCGACGGCGGCGGACATCGAGGCGCACTCGCCGTCGCTGGACAGTTCGGCGATACGGCCGGACAGAAGGTCGAGCCCCCAGTGGCCGGATTGCGGGGACGGGCTGACGCCCTGGCTGATCCCCAGGCGGGACATCAGCGCGGACAGCTCCGACGAAGTGATAACGCTGGCTTCCATATTATGACCTCGGGTGAGGGACCTGACAGTGTGAGGGTGGCCGCATTCAACATAGCAGACAAATGTCTGGTTTGCAACCATGGAATTTAATTGCTTGCGAGTCAATAATTTGCGCCGCATAATTTAAAAAAAGGCGATGAACCGCCCCGCCGGGGAGGAGCGGTCGCCGGAAAAGCGCGGGAGGATGAACATGTACGCCGAAAACTCGTTCGAACCACATCTTACCTCGAACGTGCGCGGTCTTTCGCCATCGGCAACGGTCGCTGTCAACGACCGGTCCAACGCCTTGCGCGATCAGGGGCGCGAAATCTTCAAACTCGGGCTGGGGCAGTCGCCGTTTCCCGTTCCCGGGACCGTCGTCGACGCGCTGCGCGACAACGCACACAAGAAGGACTACCTGAACGTCAAGGGCCTCTACAGCCTGCGAAAGACAATCGCCGGGCACCACTGCCGTACCTTTGAAATCGAGGCCACCGCCGCCGACGTCCTGATCGGACCGGGATCCAAGGAGCTGATGTTTCTGCTCCAGTTGTGCTACGACGGTGACATCATCATCCCGTCGCCGGCGTGGGTGTCGTACGAACCGCAGGCGCGCATCGTCGGGCGCCGGATCTACCGGCTCCATACCACCTTTGAAAACGGCTGGTTCCCGACGGCGGGGGAGATCGAGTCCTTCTGCGAACACAACGGGTGCCAGGAGCGCATCCTGATTCTGAACTACCCTCTCAATCCCACCGGTACCACTCTGTCACGCGAGCACCTCGAGGAAATTGCGCACGTAGCGCGCAAGAACCGGATCATTATCTTGTCCGATGAAATTTACGGCAAGCTGGAGCACGACGGGGTTCACCATTCGCTTGTTCCGATGTACCCCGAGGGAACGATTTTCAGCGGCGGATTGAGCAAGTGGTGCGGCGCCGGTGGATGGCGGCTGGGGTTGTTCGTGTTCCCGCCCGGACTGCGCTGGCTGCAGGATGCGATGGCCGCCGTCGGTACCGAGACCTTCACGTCGACGTGCGCTCCGATCCAGCACGCCGCGGTGACGGCGTTCGAGGAAGGTCCGGAGATCGACCGGTACCTGCTCCACGTCCGCCGAGTTCTGGCGACACTGGGGCAGCGATGCACGGGACTCATCAGGGAAACCGGCGCAAGGATCCACGACCCGTCGGGAGGTTTCTACCTCTTCCCGGATTTCACACCTCTTGCCGGGCGGCTCCGGGACCGGGGAATCACTAGCAGCGAAGAGATGTGCCGCAAGCTTCTCGATGAAACTGGTGTGGCCGTTCTGCCCGGCGTCGATTTCGGGCGGCAGAAAGACGAGCTCACCATGCGGATCGCATACGTTGACTTCGACGGTGCCGCCGCGCTGGATGCATCGATCGACCGTTCTCTGGGCAGGTCCCTCCCCGACAGCTTTTGTGAAAAGTACTGTGGGAGAGTGGTCGAAGCGGTGAACCGTCTGTGCGAGTGGATAACACGCAGCCGCTGATTCGTTATGGAGAGTGACGATTGAACACAGAAGAAGATGCCTTTGGAAGGGAACTGCTCGACTACATGAACGGGCAGAACCACTGCGAAATCATCGAGCGCGACGACGGATACCTCGACGTGAACGACGACCTGGAGGTGTATTTCGAATCGTACGAGCGGTGGCCGGCGCACCACCGCCGGGCCATGCGCCTCGCCACCGGTCGTGTGCTCGACATCGGGTGTGGCGCGGGTCGACACGCGATCCACGCGCAGAGAAAAGGGATGGACGTGACCGGCATCGACGTGTCGCCGCTGGCGGTGAAGGTCTGCCGGATGCGCGGCCTGCGGGACGCGCGCGTCATGTCGATCACGCGGGTCACGTCGCGCCTGGGCCGGTTCGACACAATGCTGATGATGGCGAACAACTTTGGCCTGTTCGGCACCCCCGAGCGCGCCCGGTGGCTGTTGCGGAGATTTCGCGGCGCCACCACCGAAGACGCTGTTATACTGGCCGAGTCGATGGATCCCCAGGCGAACGCGTCGGCGGCGCACCGCAGCTATCACCGGCAAAACCGCGAGCGGGGACGGATGCCCGGGCAGTTGCGGGTGAGGCTGCGCTACCGGCAGTACCGCACGCCGTGGTTCGACTACCTGCTCGTGTCGCAGCGGGACATGAAACGGGTCGTCGCCGGGACCGGGTGGACCGTCGACCGGTTCATCGACTCGGACGAGTCGATATACATCGCCGTACTGAAAAAGGAACAATCATGATCAGATACCACCACCGCCACCACTTGTTCGCCGTCCTGTTCATCGCCGTCCTCGTAATGTCCGCCTGCATCAAGCAGATCGACCGGGGACTCACAGAGGAAGAGGTAGAGGGAGACATCACGCCGCGGCTCCCGGCCGCCTGGGTGTTATTCGGCCCTTCCGACGGGCAGGACGCGTTCGACGCAGTGGGCGGCTTCGACGTGCTGATCAAGCACGGGGGGCAGCGCAGCGCGGTTTTCTTTGCGACGACCGCGACCAACGAAGACCAGATTCGATTCACACAGCGATTCCTGGCCGAACCGTACCTCGGACAAAGGGTCCGCTTTACGGCGTACCTGAAAACAAACGAAGTCAATGGATGGGCGGGGTTGTGGATGCGCGTCGACACGATCGACAAGCACGCGTGGGCGTTCGACGACATGGAGGACTATGCCATCGAAGGGACGACGGACTGGGAGCAGTACCAGATCGTTCTCGACGTACCGGAGGACGGCGCCGTGATCTACCTGGGCGCCCACCTCTTCGGGCGCGGCCAGGTGTGGATGGACGACTGTTCGTTCGAAATCGTCGGCGACGACGTGCCGGTCTCCGACGGCACCCGCATGCGCGGCGGTTACGGGAGGGTCTATTCGATTCCCAGGTTCATGGACGACAACCCGGCCAATCTCGATTTCGAGGAGACCGAGTACCTGTAGCTCATAATCATACCCGTTCGGGGCTTGCGCCCCTCCGGGCATAACGCGCATTGTAAAACATTAATGTGCGTCATTTTAAAAGCACCATCTTCTTGGTCTGCACGAATGACCCCGCCGTAATCCGGTAGAAATATATCCCGCTCGACACACTCTGCCCGGCGTCGTTGGCGCCGTCCCATGTGACGGTGTAGACGTTGGACGAACGGTTCTCGTTGGCCAGCGTCCTGACGAGCCTGCCCGCGACGTCGTACACACGAATCGTCACCCGTACCCGCTCGGCAACGGAGTAACGAATCACCGTCGACGGGTTGAACGGGTTGGGGACGTTCTGGTGCAGGGCGTTGGTCAGGCGAACGACTTCACCCACGGCGGTCCCGATGTCGGGCGCCGACATGACCTCGGCCGAATACCCGCTCGAATACCCGCTGGTGTCGACGGCGCAGATGACGTACCAGGTGGTGTCGGCGGGCGCCGGGAGCGTGACGGAGGTGTCGGTCGACGTGGTGATGAAGTTGTCCGTCGCGGGGGTGAACCCGGCGACCGTGTCGCAGAAGACGGCGTAGAAGGAAACTGCCCCTTCGGGATTCTGCGACCACGTCAGGACGAGGTCTTCGCCAGAGATATTCGACGCGAGGTTCTTCGGATAGGACGGTTGATCCATCACCGAGGGGTGTGATCCGAAGCGGCCCATGTCACCCCTCGACCCGTCGAGGTCGTCGAAGGAGGGACTCGGGTCGCCGGCGTCGATGGCGGGAGACGCGAGGGTGAGGTGGTAGTCACCATTGAGTACGTCGACGAACATGGGGTCGGCCAACAGCGAACCCGCTCCGGCCGAACAACCGGCGTAAGCGGCACCGCTCGAATTCCAGACGAGGTTGTACGACAGCACCGTTGACCCGCCGCTGCAGTTTATGGCCTGGCCCGTGGTGTTGGCCACGATGTTGTTGGTCACGGAGACCGAAGAAGCGGAGAGGAGAAATCCGCCCGCCGCTACACCGCCGTTGTTGCCGTCGGCGGTGTTGGACGTAATGGTTCCGCCGGCGAGATTGGACAGGTACAGAGCCCCGGCAGTGATGGAGGCGGTGTTTTGTACGAATTCGTTGTGCGATATGTCGGCCGTCCCGGTGCTGGCGTAGATGCCGCCGCCGAGCTTGCCGCTGTTGTCCTGAAAGACGCAGTCGCCGATAGTGGCCGCCGAAGTGTCGCCGGTGGATACGGCGCCGCCCGCGATCTGCGCGTCGTTGGCGATGAACTCGACGCCGGTGAACGTGACCTCCGACCCCGAGACGTGGGCGCCGCCTCCGTATTGAACGGCGGTACACCCGGCCACGCTGCCGCCGTCGACGGTAATGCCCGTCGATCCCGTAATCCACAGCGCCCCGCCGCTCTGCGCGCCCGTGTTGCTGATGAATGTGTTTCCGGTGAACGTGACGCCGGTGCAGGCTTGCACGGCCACAGCCCCGCCCAGGGCGTCTTCCGACCCGCCGGCGGCGACGGTGTTGACCTCGAAGAGGTTGTCGCGCAGCTCTCCGGTGGAGTTGTAGAGGTAGACGGCGCCGCCATAGGTCGCCGTGTTCGACCTGAACTCGCTGTTCGCGATCTCCACGGTCGAGTTGACAGCGTAGACTGCCCCTCCTCCGCCAAAGCCGAGGCCGTTCGTCGCCTCGTTCATATAGAATTCGCAGTTGGTGATCACGGCATTGGTGCTGGCGATACGCACCGCGCCGCCGTAGTCCCCGGATATGGGCGCGATGTCGGGGGCCCCGTGGCCGTTCGCGAAGCGAATGCCGTCGAGGCCGCAGAAACCCGACGACGCGGCGAGCAGTATGTTTCCGTTCAGGTTGAACGTCGTCTTGATCGAGGCGAGATCGCGGTAGGTAAAGCCGTTCATCCACCCGCCCGAAATCACGAGGGGCTTTATTACCAGGAAGTCGACAAAGTCGATGGCCGTCGTATCGACGAGGACCGAGTCGCCGTCGCCCGCCGCCGCGATGGCGTCATCCAGGACGGTGGCCGCGTCGGCGGGCCGGCCGAAGGGATAGACGTTGGCGCCCGATGGCGAGACGTAGTGGCGCGGAGTCCCCAGAATCTCGAAGCCACCGAACAGAGTATCGGGTTCGAACGCGTTGTCGACAATGACGTCGCGGAGTCCCTCGGGGGCGTCGGCGTCGACGGTGATGTTGACGAGGAGAGAATCATCCGAGGACAGCGTGTCGGCGATGTTGACCGTCACGCCGGGGCCGAGGTCGATGTACGTGAACTGGCGGAAGTTGGTGCCGACGAGCAGGATGTCGAGCGTCTGGTCGGCGAAGCCGTCACCGGGGGCGACTTCGGCGAGAGTCGGCGGAGCGACGGCGGAACAACCGCGCTGGAGGTGATCCGGCCTCAGGTTGAGGAGCGTATTGACCATCTTGGTCTGCGACGCCGGGGAG
>CBDVDJ010000134.1:0-7303 GCA_965372695.1 uncultured bacterium | reverse complement strand
GCATTGAAGAGGGCAGATACCACGCCGGTTTCTACCTGTACGCGCCCGCCGTGGGAGCGTTCGACCCGAGCGAAGCCCGGTGGATCATTTTCCTTTACCGGCGTGGTTAGCGCCCGGGTGTCGACGTGAGGAGATTTCGTTTCACCCCGTTGATGCTTGCTGGTTGTGCGGCTGTGATTGTCACGGGCGCTTTTTGTGCGGATGTGCTGGCCGCTGACCGCAGAAACGCCGACGGGTCACCCGCTACCTTCAACTACGCGTGCGCCACCCAGCTGGGCTCGGGTATTTATCGCATCAACGACCGTATGATTCAGGTCTATCGAATTTCCGGCCCGATCAGGCTGCGGCAGCCGGCGGTGGGGCACTGGGGGCTTCTTCTCCGGGTGCCGGTGACCTTCGGGTTCTATAATTTCAAGATCGAGGATGTGATCGACTCCGGGCTGCCGGAGAGTCTCGGGACGCTCGCTATCATCCCCACCCTCGAGTTCGAGTTTCATGCCGGGGAAAAGTGGTGGGTCGGCCCTTTTCTCGGCCTCGGCGGGGGCAAGGACTTTTCCGGTGGGGAATTTAATTTCATTTACGCGACGGGTGTGCACAACAACGTGTTGTGGCCGGGCGAGCAAGTGGATATCCGTATGGGGAATCGCTTCGTCTATACGGGCTACACGAGCAGCAGCATGGACTTTGTCGATGATTTTGCGTTCCTCGAGACCGGCGTCGATTTTCGCCGCGGTCTGGGATTTTCGCTCTGGGGCTTCGACGCCGACGCCAGCGTGTTCGGCGCCAACTACATCTATTTCATAAGCCCCCACATCGTGCGTCTGCTCCCGGAGCCGGTCGAAATCCGCACCGAGTGGGAACTCGGGATGACCTTCGGGACGAAAGAACCGGTCACGATCCTGGGGCTGAGAATGCCCCGCCTCGGGCTGAGCTACCGGTTCGGTACCGGGATGGACGCGATCCGGATCATCATCGGCAACCCGTTCCCGATCGACACCCCCTCCGACAAGGGCCCCGGCGTCAATTGACGATGTTGCGCCCTCTTCTGACTTCCAATACAATGGTGTCGTAACGAAGCTCTGAGGAAAGGAACGCCATGCACGCTGTCATTACCACGGTAACGCTCAAACCGGATTCGATCGACGCCATCACGAAAATGTTCGAGGAGACGTATATCGACCTGGTCAAGGTCGAGAAGCACTGGCTGGGCGCCAAGTTCACCGGCAACCGGGACACGAACACGATTACTGTCATCACGTTCTGGACG
Source organism: uncultured bacterium (assembly GCA_965372695.1). GTDB lineage: Bacteria > Krumholzibacteriota > Krumholzibacteriia > WVZY01 > JAKEHA01 > CBDUWU01. Next base: position 6,036 of record CBDVDJ010000134.1, on the reverse strand, counting down.
AGTGCGGGTGACTACGAGACTTTCCGGCACACCGACCGGTTCAAGACGACGTTCGCGAAGTTCATGGAATACTTTGCCGCTCCCCCCGTCGTGATGGTGAACGAGGTCCTCTACGATACGGAGCGTTGACGCGCTCCGGCCGCAGAAGGTGGTTCGGGGCCACCAGATTGGTATCGCACGCCGCGGAGGGCTGTGATAATATTTCGCCGGTTCCGGAGCCAGCGGACGATGGTGACCGGGGCAGACCGGCCGTTCGCGAGGCCGACTCGGCCGTAAAAAAGGAGTGACATATGAAGAAGCATTTGTTATTGACCGCCGTGATCGTCGCGGCCATCGCCGTCGGGACGCCGCTGGTCGCCTCGGCGCAGATATGGAATCTGAACATTTACGGCGGGTGGAGTTACTCCGATATCAGCGGCGCACGGACCGCACTCACCAGCGGTGGATACACGAGCGGTTTCGGAGGCGGCGTCGGCGCCGAACTTCGTCTCAACGAGGACTGGGGGTGGGAATTCGGCCTCTGGTACATCCAGAAGGGGACCCAGGGGACGTTTACCGCGGGAAACGACAATACCGGCTTTTTCCCCGAGCCGACATCCACGTTCGACGGCACCATCAGCCTCGACTACGTCGAGTTGCCGATCCTGGTCAATTTGTATTTTCCCGTCGGAAGGACGGCCGACATCCGCGCGTACATTGGACCGGCGTTCGCGTTTCTTACCAAGTCCAATGCGACCGGGACACTCGACGGGGAACCCGTCGACCAGGGCATGAGTGACATTTTCGACGACGCCGATTTCACCTTCATGATTGGTGCCGGCGGGCAGTGGAAGCTGGAAAAGGTCAATCTCATGCTGGACTTCAGGTGGGATATTGGCGCGACGAATGTTTCCAACGTTGAAGGCACCGAGATGCGGAACAACACCGTCCTGATTACGATGGCGGTCGGGATTCCGTTGTCGAGCGGGGCGGACGACTAGCGTCCTGCGAGAGGATCTGAATAAACGGAAGTATCAACGGAAACAGGAGGTCATGACATGCGCGGTTCGCTGAAGGTTACATACATCGACGGGGCTGTGGAGTATTTCGAGGTCGATCCCGTCGGCGGGGTGCCCGATTTCGCCAAAAACCTCAAGACGTTTCTCGTCAATCCGAATATAACATTGCTTCTCGACGAAGAACTGGTCGTGATCCCGTCCACGAGTATCCGGTCTATTTCGATCACGCGGCTGAGCGAACAGCCCGACATGGACGCGTTGCTCACGATGCCCGGGGTGTTTACGAGCGTCAAGCGCGTCGTGGGCTGACGCCGGGCATTATCCGGTTACTTGCCGGGAAGGCTCGTAAACATTATCTTGATGGCCTTGTCGAGCCTCTCGACGCGCCGGTCGAGAGGCGCGTCGCCGGTGACCTCGGCGGTGGCGGAACTCTGCCAGAGGAGGTCGCCCGTCGCGGCGTCGAAGAGAAAGACGATGACCGCCCCCTCTTCCCACGAGTTGCGTGATCCTCGCGGCCCGTCGAAGTTCTTCCTGTACTTGGGATCGTACTTGCCGTCGTACATCTCCCGGATATACGCCGCGTCGATGTCCTTGCCAGCAACGTGGTAGTTGACTGCCATGTCCGGCGACGACACCACCCTGCGATACTCTCGGTCCTTCATACGCACGTCGACGGCGGACTCTATGGCGAGCCTGATGCCTTCCTCGATCTGCCGTTTGTCGAGCGCCTCGTCGTCGACGAGGGGAGAGAGCCAGTCCCACGTGTTGTAGCGCGACATGTCGGCCCGGGGAGAGAGGTGAGAGTAGTAGTCGATCGGTGACGCGACGATCCGGTCGATTTCCTTGTTCTTCGACCCGCAGCCCGCCACGACTACCAGGAGACACAAGGCCAGGCAAATCTTCGATGGCATGGACACTACCCTTCTGTGAGACGTCGATGTCGCTCGCACGAGTTGTGGGTTTCGGTCACGATCGGCCGGTCATGAGATCTCGAGCATCCGGTCGACCGATTTCTTCGCGCGTACGCGAATGTCCTCGGGGATCTCGATGACATACTGGTTGTTCTTGAGCGACGCCAGCGTGTCCTCGAGCGTGATCTCGTTCATATGCGGGCAGCGTATGTTGCACAGCCGCACCATTTCCTTGTCGGGGTTCCCGGCGACGATGTTGTCTCCCATGCTGCACTCGGTCAGCAGCAGAAAGCGCGGCGCGCCGGCTTCCTTGACGTACTGGATCATTTTCGAAGTGCTCCCGGAAAAGTCAGACGCGTCGACCACTTCGGCGCTGCACTCGGGGTGGGCGAGTACGACGACGTCGGGGAACTGACGGCGGACGTTTTCGATATCTTCGACGGTGAACTGTTCGTGTACTTCACACCGGCCGTGCCACCCGATGATATCGTACTCGATGTTGTCCGGGGCGTTCGTCCGCGATTTCGGCACACGCGTGGGGACGATGAGTTTCTTGCCGGTGTCCCGGGCGACATTTTGAGCCAGGTATTCGTCGGGGAGAAATATGACGCGGTCGGAGTCGACCGACTCGACGACCTTGGCCGCGTTGCTCGACGTGCAGCAGATATCCGTCTCGGCCTTGACGTCCGCGTAGGTGTTGATGTACGTGATCACGGGCACGCCGGGGTACTTCGCGCGCAGGTCCCGGATGTCCTGCGCCGTGATGCTCTCGGCCAGCGAACACCCCGCCTTTTTGGCGGGCAGCAGTACCGTGCGCGCCGGGTTGAGTATCTTGGCGGTCTCGGCCATGAATCGAACTCCGCAGAACACGATGGGGTCCTTGTCCGTCTCGGCCGCCCGCCGGGCGAGTTCGAGCGAATCTCCGACGATGTCGGGGACGGTGCAGTACAGCGCGGGTTCCATATAGTTGTGTCCCAGGATGACGGCCCCGCGCTCCTTCTTGAGTTTGTTGATCTCGAAGACGAGCTCGGCTTTGTATTTGATCTCGAATTCGGGTACGACTTTCGAGAGCATGTCCTTCATCTGCTCGAAGGTTTCTTCTACTGTGGAAGCTGAAATTGGCATGATGACCCCGGTGAGTGTTTGAGCCTCGACGAATCAGACCTGGTCGCCGGATCCGACCCTGGCGCGGATCTCTTTTTCCAGTTCGTCGATCAAGTGTTCTTCCTTGACCTTGCGGACGATGCTGCCGCCGACGTAGATGAGTCCCTCTCCGTCGCCGCCGGCGATGCCGAAGTCAGCGCCGGCCGCTTCGCCCGGTCCGTTGACGGCGCAGCCCATCACGGCGATGCTGATGGGCTCGCGCAGATCGGCTATTCGCCGCTCGACTTCCTCGGCGATGGTCTGGAGGTCGAGACGGTTGCGCGCGCACGTCGGGCACGAGATGACCCGCGGCATGTTGGTCTGGAGTTCGAGCGCTTGCAGGATCTTGCGCCCGACCTTGACTTCTTCGACGACGTCCGCCGTCAGTGACACGCGAAGGGTGTCGCCGATCCCCTGGGCGAGCAGAATCCCCAGCCCGACGGCCGAGTGAACGGTGCCGCTGAGCCCCGGCCCCGCCTCGGTGATACCGATGTGCAGCGGGTAATCCGACTGACCGGCGAACCGGCGGTAGGCGGCGACGGCCAGGTTGACGTGCGACGCTTTCATCGACACGATGATGTCATTGAAATCGTATTCCTCGAGAATGGCGACGTGGCGAAACGCGCTCTCTACCATCGCTTCGGCGGTGGGATAGCCGAATTTCTCGAGCAGGTCCCTTTCGAGCGATCCGGCGTTGACGCCGATCCGGATCGGGAGACGGTACTCGCGGGCTTTCTCGACCACCGCCTCGACGCGTTTACGGTCGCCGATGTTGCCCGGGTTGATTCTCAACTTGGCGATGCCGGTGCCCGCCACTTCGACGGCCATTCGGTAATTGAAGTGGATGTCGGCGACGATGGGCACGTTGACGCGGCTGACGATCTTTTCGGTCGCGCGAACACTTTCGATGTCCGGTACGCTCACGCGGGCGATGTCGACGCCCGCCTCCTCCATCCGCAGGATCTCGTCGACGGTGGCGTCGACGTCCGTCGTCGGGGTTGTCGCCATCGACTGCACGGATATCGGGGCGCCGTCCCCCACAGCCACGTTTCCCACCATCACACGCCGGGTCTTCTGGTTGTGCCGAAGTTGTTCGTTCATTGAATCCGCACCACTTGAGTCTGAGTTTTCGTTGCCACAAAAAAAACCCGGCGAAATCCGCCAGCCGCTTCAAAAATAACGCTTTCCACCACAGGATACCAGAGCAAAACGATTCGCACAAGCCCCGGACCTTCGGCCTCTGGAGCAGATATCGTATTTGTCTGTATATAGTTATGGGCGTTGTGCTATATTGGCGGCACAGTATACGCAGTATACCCGAGGAGAAGGATCATGCCGGCAAAAGAACCCACCCCATCGTTGAGAGACCAGGTCGAACGCCTGCCGAGGGACCCCGGTGTCTACCTGTTCAAGGACGGCACCGGCAAGGTCATCTACGTCGGTAAAGCCAGGAATCTGCTCGCCCGCGTGCGCAACTACATGCGCGACGGCGCCGACGGCCGCTACCACATCCAGTTTCTCGTCGCCCGGGCGCGTGACCTCGAGTACATCGTTACCGATACCGAGCAGGAAGCGCTCATCCTCGAGAACAACCTGATCAAGAAATACCGGCCGCGCTACAACATCTTTCTCAAGGACGACAAGACCTACGTCAACCTGCGCCTCAACGTCGACCACCCGTATCCGCGGCTCACCGTCGTGCGCCGCCCCCGTCGCGACAAGGCGAGGTACTTCGGGCCATTCGTCTCCGCGGGTTCGGTGCGCCGGACCCTGCGTATGATCGGCCGCATCTTTCCGTTGCGCACGTGCACGGACACCGAGCTGGCCCGCCGCCAGCGGCCGTGTCTCTACTACCACATCAAGCGCTGCCCGGGGCCGTGCGTGGGGCTGGTCGACCCGCAGGAGTACGCCGAGACCGTGAGCAAGGTGACGATGTTTCTCAAGGGCAAGGGAACCCAGCTCATCAAAACGTTACGGGACAAGATGGACCGGCTTTCGGCCGAACGGCGGTTCGAGGAGGCGGCCCGGATTCGTGACCAGGTGTTCGCCGTCCAGAGGACGATCGAAAAACAGCGAATCACATCGCCGCAGCGAATCGACCGGGATACGTTCGCCGCTTATCGCGAGAAAGAACGCATCGTCATTCAAAAGCTGTCGGTTCGCGACGGGGAGGTTTCGGGCGGGCAGATGTTCTCGTTCGACAACGCGCTGCTGTCGACGGCCGACCACCTGGCGTCGTTTCTCAGCCAGTACTACCAGGGGGGGGCGGCCATTCCCAGAGAGGTTGTCGTGGCCGACGAGCTCCCGGAAATGGAATCGCTCGAGCAGTTTTTATCTGAACGCTGCGGGCACCGCGTGAAAATCGTCTGCCCCCGCAGGGGCGAACGGCGCGCGCTTGTCGAGATGGCCGAAAAAAATGCGCGCAGTGCGTTTGAAGACTATGGCACATCCCAGCGCAACCGCGAACTGCTGGAGGATCTGCAGGAGCTGCTTTCGCTGAACTGCTACCCGCGCCGGATCGAGTGCTTCGACATCTCGAACATTCACGGGTCCGACGCGGTGGGTTCCGGAGTGGTGTTCGTCGACGGCGAACCGTCCAAACGGCACTATCGGCACTTCAGGATCCGCACGGTGGAAGGCGCGGACGACTACGGCATGATGCGCGAAGTGCTCGACCGACGCGTGTCCCGCGGGATCAAAGAGGGCGACCTCCCCGACCTGCTGGTGGTGGACGGGGGCAGGGGGCAGCTCAACGTGGCGATCGAGACCATCGAGCGCCTGGGCGCCGAGGAAGTCGACGCCGTCGGAATCGCCAAGGTCCGCGACGCGAAAAGCGGCCGCAAGCTGCGGGGCAGGGAGAGGATCTACCTGCCCGGACTGCCCGACCCGCTCCTGCTCGAGGGGAACTCGCGGGCCCTGTACCTCCTGGAACGGATTCGGGATGAGGCCCACAGATTTGCGATTTCGCACCATAAGCAACTGAG
>CBDVDJ010000133.1:0-7307 GCA_965372695.1 uncultured bacterium | reverse complement strand
CAACCTCGGGTACGACATAACTTCAGTGAGATAAATCAAATACGGGAAAACACCGGGCCGAGTCAAGCCTTTTCCGGGTTTCCCCCGGTCTGCATAATCCGTTCCGCCGGCGCCTGAAAAAAAGCCGGTGCCCGCGGTGAACCACGGGCACCGGCGCCAGGGGCGGCGATCGATCTGGTAATTATTTAAGCAGTAACAGCTTGCGGGTGAAGGACTCGCGTTCACCGATGGTGAGGCGGTAAAAATAAATGCCGGACGCCACCGATCTGCCGCTGTCGGTCCGGCCTTCCCAGGTGGCTTCATAACGGCCCGGGGTCGAATTTTCGTCGACCAGGGTCGCCACGAGGCGCCCCGAAACGTCGTAGACGCGGAGTGTGACCCGCAACGCGGCGCCGCCGCCGTTCGGTCCGCCGACGATATATGGAATCGCCGTGACGGGGTTGAACGGGTTGGGGTGGTTCTGCGAGAGCCGGCTCTGGTAAGTGAGCGGCGCCTGTGCACTGGTCACCGTCCCGGAGGTGACGACGATCGTTTGCGAGTTGCTCCAGCCGCTCGTGTCACCGTCGTCGTCGATGCCCTGGACGCGGTAGCGGTACGTGCCCGCTTCGGCGGGGAAAACCTGCAGGAGCGTGTCGGGTACGGACGACGCGACCATGTCGACGACGTCGCACACCGCGACGGGCCCCAGGTCGTCGACGTCGATCCCGTGTTTGACGACGGAGGCGTCGGTGATGTAGCTGACGCGCAGCCGGATCTCGGTTCCCAGCCAGGCGGTCAGCGGGAATATCGCTTCGGCCCATCCCGGCGTCGACCCGGTGATTCCGTGTCCGCGGTTGTTGCCGTTCGGGTCGTACGTCGTGGTGATATTGCCGGCCACCGTCGTCCACGACTCGCCGAAGTCGGCGCTGACGTCGACGTAGGCGTAGTCCCAGTTGAGCTCGATGTCGTATCTGGCCCAGAAAGTGAACGTGTCGGACTCGGCGTCGACGACGAAGGGCCAATCCACCGTCATGGTCTGGTTGAGCCGGTCGCCCGAGCCGGAGTAGTAGCCGTAGCTGCCGGTGTGGGCGGTCGTCCCCAGGCCGAAACCGTCGAAGACCCAGGAGGGTGACAAGGACTCGGCGGGGTCGGCGACGTAACCCGGGTTGGTGCAGCGCTCCACTTCGTAGTATTGAGATGGATTCAGATCGCCGGGGACGGGGCCCGTCCAGCTGAGGGTATGGACGGGGTGGTACGGGTCCGCGATCGCGTACTGGGAGAGGGGAAGGGGGCCGACGACACTGTACGGGTCGGCGCAGTACTCGAGCACCCTCATGTTCATGTCGAGGAGCAGGTCGAATGTCGGCGCGATCAGCGTGTCGGGCGGGCCGAAGCCGCCCTCGGCGTGCGAGTTGACCTCGGGGGTGAAGGCGAAGATCTTGTTCTTCGTCGCCATCTCCCCGTATCCCCAGTCGTCGGAGTCGCCGTTGACGATATAACTGAGCGGGCCCTCCAGCGAGTTGCCCGGGGCGTACCCGTTGGTCTCGGTGAGGAGTTCGCCGAGGCGTTTGAAGTAACGGTGGTCGGGGGTGTGTTCGGCGATGTAGCCCCAGGGGTAGAGGAGCATCTCGCCGTAGCTGTGGTACGACATCCATATCGTGAACTCGCGCGAGTTGACAAGATCGCGGATCGCCTGTGTTTCCGGCTCGGAAAATCCCGAAGGCCCGCGGTACACGATCGACGCTGGATCGGGAGACGAACCGATGTCGTCGTAGCCCCAGGAAAAGTCGTAGTTGCGGTTGAGGTCGACGCCGCGGGATCCCCCGTCGTTGAACGAGCGGTTCTTGCGCCACCAGTCCCACCAGATGCTGGCGTGGTTGTTCTCGACGTAGACGTGGCCGTCGGGGTTGAGCATGGGAACGAAGTAGATCTCGCGCGTGTTGACGTACGACGCGACGGTGGCGTCGGTGGAGTAGTTCTCCAGCAGGTAGCCGGCGAAGCGCAGCGGGATTTCCACGGACATGAGTTCGCGGGCGTGGTGGTTGCCGATGAAGAGCACCTCGGCTTCGCCGGTTTCGTCGGTGGCGACGTTGTCCGAGATCTTGACCGCGTAGATGGGGCGGCCCTCGACGCTGGAACCGATGGTGAAGACGTCGCAGATGGCCGGCCAGGCGGCCTCCCAGGCGGTGAGCACGCTCTCCATCTCGGCGAACGTGTGGTACATGCCCAGGTCGGCGTCGAGTTCCGATGCCGCGCGGGCGATGTCGTCGATCGGCGAAACCGAGACGGGGTAGCCCAGCGAAAAAATGTAATCGACGAGCTTGTCGTCGACGATGGCGTCGATCATGCCGTACTTGTCGACGGCGAGGATCTCGATCCCCCGGCGGTTCAGTTGCTCGAACACAATCGGCCCCTTGGCGGGGATCCGGACGAGCCTGCGCCCGGCCGAAGCGGCGGCGGGTACGAGCAGACACACGACGGCGGCGGTGATCAGTAACCGGCAGAACCTGTTGTCGAACCTGTTCATGCGTGATCCTCTATACGGGGGGGTAGGAAAAGAGTGTCCGGCGCTCCGGCGCGGCGCTGTAACTGGGCGACATTATTGGCGGACTCTGTAATTGTAACACATTCAACAAGATATAGCAATTTGTTTGGGTGCCGGCGCCGGCTGGGTTACACTGCACCGGATAGCCATGGGAAAAAGCCTGAAAGACAGTCTCAAGATCATCAAGGCCAGGGCCGACCTGATGCGCCGGCGGCGGGAATCGCCGGACGCCGGCGGCGGGCTCATCGACGATCTGGTCGATTCGGGGCTGGTGAAGCGGGGGGCGGCGGAAGTGCCTGAAAAGAATCGGGAGACGCCGTCGCGCGCACCCGAAACGGAAGCGGAGATAGAGTCGATGCTGGATCATTACAAAGAGGGCGAGTCGGGACCGATCGAGGCGATCGAACCGGGTGACGAGGTGGCGGCCGGCGGGGAAAAGTTTTACCTGATCCGCCGTGAAGCGGAGGGAGTCGATCCGGAGGCCGTCGAAGAGGCAAAGGCGTTTGGAAGACTGAACGGGTGGCCGAATCACGTCGGCGCCAAAGCGCACGGCACACAGTCTCCGGGACAGAAGCTGGAAACGCCGTTCGACCGCGAGTCGATATGTTTTCTGGACATCGAGACAACGGGGTTGTCTCCGACGACGTATCTGTTTCTCATTGGACTGATGTTCTGGGAGAAGGGCCGGTTCGTCGCGGAACTGGTTTTCGCGCGCAACTACGCGGAAGAAACGGCGGTGCTGAAATACGTGCGGGATACGATGAGCCGGTTCGGGAGTGTCGTGACGTACAACGGCGACCGGTTCGACCTCCCGTTCATCGAGACGAGACTGGCGACGGCGCGCGTGGGGCCGCTCGATCCGATCGCGTCGGTCGATCTGCTCTATACGGCGCGCCGCGTCTTTCGCGACGTGCTCCCGAACTGCCGGCTCGGCACCGTCGAGCGCCACATTCGCGGCATCGACCGTACGGGCGACATCCCGGGCCGTTACATACCGGCGGCGTATCACGACTATGTCCGCACGGGCGACGCGCGCGCCATGAAGAACGTGTTATACCACAACCGGATGGACCTCTTCACCATGGCCATCCTCATCAACCGGCTGGCAGCGGATTAAGCGCTTTTTGCGAGACCTGATCGGTGATAGTATCGCCGCATGGCAGGCACCGGATGAACGTACGCAAATTCCTGAAACATCTCGAATCCACCGACTGGTACGACGGGCAGGTCGTCCGTGTCGAGGAACTACCCGCGCGCGAAGCTCGGTATGAACCGATCTCGCCCGAACCAATGGCGCGGGTACTCGAACTCCTGCGCGCGGACGGGATCGAGCAATTCTACACCCACCAGGCCCGGGCCATCGAACACGCGCGTGGGGGCAGGGACGTCGTCGTCGTTACCGGGACGGCGAGCGGCAAGACGCTCTGCTACAACGTGCCCGTCCTCGAGACGCTGTATCGGGAGCCCGAAGCGTGCGCGCTCTATCTGTACCCCACCAAGGCCCTGGCGCAGGACCAGCTCCGCACACTGAGACGATACGTCGAGACCGACGGTGAGCTGCCCATGGTCACGGGGACGTACGACGGCGACACTCCCGCCAACGCACGCCGCAAGCTCAAAAACAACGCCAACGTGCTCCTCACCAATCCGGACATGCTCCACGCCGGGATCCTGCCCAACCACGGCACGTGGGCGCGGTTCTTTTCCCGTCTCAAGTACGTGGTCGTGGATGAGGTCCATTCATATCGAGGAGTGTTCGGCTCCAACGTGAGTCACGTCCTCAACCGGCTCAACCGGATCACCCGTCACTACGGAGCCGATCCAACTTACGTGTGCTGCTCGGCCACTATTCGCAATCCCGGCGAGCTGGCGGGACGACTCACCGGCCGCGACGTCGCCGTCGTCGCCGACGACGGCGCCCCGCGCGGACCCAAGACCTTTGTTATGTGGAATCCGCCTTTTTATGACGACAGCGGTGTCGAACGCCGGAGCTCCAACGTGGAGGCTTCGCGGATTTTGACCGACCTCGTGGTACGAGACCACCAGACGATCGCGTTTGTCCGCACACGCGTGGTGAGCGAGATCATCGCCCGCTACGCGCAGGATAATCTCGCGCGCGTTTCTCCATCGCGGGTGGGGTCGGTCAAGGCGTACCGCGGGGGATATCTCCCCGAGGAGCGCCGCGAGATCGAGAGGGCGCTGTTCGAGGGCGACCTCAAGGGAGTGGTCAGCACCAACGCGCTCGAGCTCGGGATCGACATCGGCAGCATGGAGGCGGCGATACTCGTCGGGTACCCCGGGACGATCGCCTCGACGTGGCAGCAGGCCGGGCGGGCGGGCCGCGGCGCCGAGCCGTCGCTCGTCGTGCTGATCCCGCACGATTCACCGATCGATCAGTACATGGCGCGGAATCCGGACTATTTCTTCGGCCGCTCGCCGGAGAACGCCGTGATCGACCCGCACAACCCGCACATCGTCCTCTCGCACCTCCGCGCGGCGGCGTTCGAACTTCCGTTGACGCGGGGGGACTTCGACCCGTTCGGCGAGTACTGCGGACCCATCATCAAGATTCTCGACGACGACCGCCAGGTACGGCAGCAGGGGGACAAGATCTTCTGGACCGGTCCCGGCCACCCGTCGGCCGACGTCAAGCTGCGAAACATCAGCGACGACGTTTATACGATCATCGATACGGGGAATTCCGGCCGTGACGACGAACCCAACAAGGTCATCGGGACCATCGACGAGCCCGGGGCGTTCATGCAGCTCTACCCCGGCGCCGTGTACATCCACCACGGCGAGACCTATTTCGTCAACGACCTCGATATCCACAAGAAGATCGTCAAGGTCCAGAAGGAAGACACGGACTATTACACGCAGTCGATCACCGAGGTGAAGATCTCCGTCGAGCACGAAGAACTGCACAAGGAGTGGAACAGGAGCGAAGTCTACTGGGGTGACCTGTCCGTCACTTCGCTCACTTACATGTTCAAAAAGGTCAAGTTCGGGAGCCGCGACTCGCTGGGTTTCGGTGCCCTCAGCCTGCCGGAACAGATACTGCTGACCGCCGGTACGTGGCTTCTGCCGCATCCGGAAGCGTACCGGCTGGTCAAGGAGTCCGGCCGCGTACCCCGGGAGGGGCTGCTAGGAATATCCAACGTGATCAAGGAAATGATCCCCATTTTTGCGATGTGTGACACCATGGACATCGGCGCGTCGGTCGATTCGAGCGCGTCGCACGCGCCGGGAGTGTACGTCCACGACCGCTTTCCCGGCGGAATGGGTTTTGCGCACAAGGCGTACGAACTGATCGATGAAATCATGCACGCCTGCCTCGAACTGATCGACAAGTGCCCGTGCGGGGACGGCTGCCCTTCGTGCGTCGGGTCGCCGCTGCCGCCGTACTCGCACCTCGATCCCGATGTCAGCACACGGGGGATGATCCCCGACAAGGAATCGGCGCGCTCGATCCTGCACCACCTGCTCGGCCTCGAATCATACGCGCCACCGGCCCGACAGGACGGCCGGGACGACCGGGAACAGACCGCTCTTTCCGGCGCCGAACTATTGAAACAGGAGGCGGAGATGAGAAGCTTCCTCGATGCGACGTGTTTGCCGACGACACTGGAGAAGAAGCTCCGCGAGCGCGTCGGCAAGCTCAAGCGGCCGAGAAACAAATATCCGCGGTGAACATTGAATTGTCTGCAATTTTCGGTGTGTCGTTGACGGCCCCCGGGGGGGGAGCAACGGACCGCCGCTTCCGTTTGAAAGGGAAGGCTCGAGATGGAACAAATTGTTGAAGATGTCATACAGGTAGTCGCCAAGTACGGGCTCCAGGTGATCGGCGCCCTGCTGATCCTGATCTTTGGCCGGATCGGGGCGGGAATCGCCCGCAAGGTCACGCGAAAGGCGATGGACAAGGCCGGCGTCGACCCCACGATTACGGGATTCGTCAAGCAGTTCGCCTATATCATCGTGATTGTCGTCGCGGTGCTCGCCTCGCTGTCCAAATTCGGCATCCAGACGACCTCGTTCGTCGCGGTACTCGGCGCCGCGGGTTTCGCTATCGGTTTCGCCCTGCAGGGGTCGCTGTCGCATTTCGCCGCCGGTGTGATGCTCCTCGCATTCCGTCCGATCAGGGTCGGAGATTTCGTCGAGGCGGGCGGCGTTTCGGGGACGGTCAAGGAGATCAAGCTTTTTACCACTATTATGGCGACGCCCGACAACGTCCACATGGTGGTCCCCAACAGCAAGATTTTCAACGACACGATCAAAAATTATTCGGTCAACGAATCGAGGCGGGTAGATCTGACCATCGGAATCGGTTACGGAGATTCGATCGACCGCGCGATGGAAGTTCTGCTGGAAGTAATGCGTGCCGACGACCGGATCATAAAGGAACCTTCCCCGCAGATCGTGGTTGTCGATCTGGGGGATTCGAGTGTCAACCTGCTCGTCCGGTGCTGGACGAAACGGGCGGACTTCTGGGGGGTCAAGTGCGATCTCACCAAGAATATCAAGGAGAACTTCGATATTCAGGGTATAGAGATCCCGTTCCCGCAGCGGGTCATGCACCAGGGCAAGGCATCATAGACATAGCAATCGGAGGTTACGTTTTGATTAGAAGTATTGGCAGAGGCGCGGTTTTGTGCCTGATGGCATGTGTTTTGATGGTCTCGGCGGCCGGAGCGCAGGACGCGGACGCGGAAAAAGCGGCGGAATCCGAGTACGGCGCGATCGACTTCGACATACAGTTCCCCGCTCGCCAGCCGGACGCGCCGCG
>CBDVDJ010000132.1:0-7309 GCA_965372695.1 uncultured bacterium | reverse complement strand
CGTTTTCCACGAAATGAATCTGCTGCGTCCGGTACCGCACACCGGTACCGCCCGGTCCGTAAAAAACAAAGTCCGCATCGTACCTGTCGATGTTGATTATCCCGCCCGACAGGGCCACGTTCAGCGGCCCGTCGGCGACGTTGACCCACGCGGTACCGCCGATGGTGAGCGAACTCGCGCCGGCGGCGAGGTAACGCCGGACGCTGGTGCCGGCGAATCGCACCAGTGCCATTTCCGCGTCGGTCTCGACGGCGGCGGGACCCGCCGCGTTGACGGTGCCGCCGGAGTGATTGAGAAGCAGCAGGTCGGTGCGCGATCCCCACTCGATGGTTGTCAACACGCCCCACGCGAACTGTTCGCGGGTCACGGTGGGCGCCGGTGTGCCCGTCTCGCCGGGCAACAGAAGAAAAGCGAATCGCGGATTGACGGCGGTGGCGTCGAAAGTAAGAAGCTTCGAATCGGGTTCAGACGTCAGGTTGTTGTACGGGGAGAGGCCCGCCGTCAGCGCCGAACGCGGCGGGTTGATCGCGTGGATGATCATGCGGCCCGTCGGCGCCGTGATCCACGTCTCGACGCCCGACGTGTCGACCGTGTTTACGTCCGCCGTATGGAGACGCCACTGGTAGTCGTGTAACCCCCCGTCCTTGTCGATGTCGTCTCCGATGAAGACGTACGCGGGGAGGCCGTCGCGGGGATGGACGGCGACGACGTCGCGCCGGGCGTGCAGCACCGGGTTCGCCCCGAAGTACCCCCACGACCAGTTGGAAAAATAGAAGGGGTTGCCCGGGTTGTTCAGCTTGCTGTAGGTGGTGTACGCGGCCGTTGCGTCACCGCGCACGAAATCGGCCCATCCGCCGAGGACGTAGCCGGCTATTTTCCCGTCGGTGCCGATGGAACTCCCCGCGTGGTGCTGGCCGGCCCCATCGATCAGTACGATGTTGTGCGACTCGGAGTCTTTGCCAGGGCTTCCCCCGCCGTGGTCGATCGCGAACTTGGCGCCAGACGCCTGCAGCGTGAAATGGTTCTGGTCTTCCTGGGCGTGCCCGCCCTGAAAAACCCCCGAGTAGAAACTGAGCAGCATGTCGGTCGAGTTGTCGGCGGACGGCCACCCGGAACGATAGTAGTAGAGTCCGCGTTCCTCCCACACCGCGCTCGGTTCCAGAACCGAGTCGGGCTGGACCGGCGTGAGGTTCATGTTCCACAGCGCCGTGGCGGCCTTGTCGGCTTTCGCGCCCCAGTTCCAGCCGTAAGGCCCGGCGACATGTTCGTACATGTACGCGGACAGACCGCTCTGCCACTCCGACTGGGCCCAGTCGAAGAGGGTGTGATGCTGTGCAAGCGGATCGTCGGTATACCCCGAATCGTTGAGGTTGTTGGTTTTGCCGTTGCCTTCCGGGAGCAGCTCGTACGCCAGCCACCGCTCGAGTTTGCGGACCTTGACGTCGGCGAGGATGCGTCCGTCGTAGCGCTTGCGCGCGGCGAAGTAGTAGGCCAGGTGCCGCATGCTCCATCCCGCGTACAGGACACCTTCGTTGTAGGCCCCCTCGGTGTCGATGAGGAATCCCGACCAGTTGGCCACTAAACGGTCGGCCATTCCCAGCGCTTCTTCAACGCGATTCGGGTTGGTTTCCCCGTCGAGGACGATCGCGGCGAGACCCAGGGAGGCCGCGACCATGGCGCTGCGGTTGCTGAGGTAGGGCCGGTGAGCCCGGACATAATAATTGATACTGGACGTCATGGTGTCGAGGTAAGACTCGATTTCGTCGACAACGAGCTGGCGTTGTGCTGCCGTCGCGTTGGCAAAAAAGCAGTCGTATCCCAGCGCCAGCGACCGGAGCCGGAGCGATGAATCGTAGTCGTTGAAGTCGACGCTGTAGTTGTCGACGAGATACATGGTGACGTCCCGCCCCATCGTGCGGGTCGCCTCGTCCTGCGGACTTTCGAGAAACGTTGCCAGCGCGATGATCGGCACCGACGACATTCCATAGTCGTCGTCGAGAATTCCCGCTTCATCGTCCCCGGAGTATATGTAGTCCACCATCAGCCGGATGAAACTGTACGCGTCGTCGTCGTAGCCGCCGTCGCGCACCTTGGAGTACAGCGAGGGGATATCGGCGGCGTCGAAGAGCAACCGCGGGTGCCGGGCGTTGTAGAGGCTGTCGGGAATATCGGCCGTTTCACCGCGCGCGGGTACGGCGAAGGGGGTGGCGAGAGAAAACAGGACGGCAAAGGCGAGCGCGGCTGCGGTCACCGGCAAAGACGTCCGGTGCGGCCGGAGCTTCCAGTCGGGATTGGGCTCGGTGGTAATTCTCATGGTGTTGACAAGGGCCCCCTGGCTATATATTTACAGGATAACCCGTTAATTTTAACTAATTTGGAAGGCCGAGTCAATGCGGGATTACCCACGGCGAGGTCCTGTTTGTGGCCGGGCCCCGTGAGTGTTATAATAGAGGGGTTCCGGTATAAGGTATCAGGAGGCCGGCTTATCCTCCGGAGGGGAGAATCCAGGGAGATACGCCGGCCTCTTTGTTCAATAATTGACATTGTGAAAGGAATCGCGATCAACATGGCACCGTGGAAATTCATCGCAGCGCTGCTCGTGGCCGGTTCGCTGGGAGCGACGGCTCTCACACCGGACGCGAACGCATCGGACATGACGTTTCTCGACGACCTCGTTCTCATCGTACTGGAAGACGGAAACATCCCGCGCATGCACGCTGCGAGGGAACAGGTGGAGTCGGTCGGCGGGCACGTCGCCGTCATGTCGCCGCCGTCGCTGCTCCTGGGATGGGTTCCGGAGGAGGCGCGCGGACAGCTCGTCGGCCGGGCCGGCATCACCGGTATTTACGACAGGGAACTGCGCGAGGGTGAGATCGGATCGCTCCTCGGCGAACCGAACCGTGCCATGCTGAGGTACTTCAACGCCGTTGCGCGCGGCGAGATACAGGCCGAAGAAGAAATGAACATCGAAATGTCGAACGGGCCCGACCGCGTCCAGGGCGCCGGTGTCACGCCGCGGCTGCCCGACCGGTTCGATCCGCCCCTCATCGATGAAAGTGAATATCTCGAGGCCCTGGAGGGCGTGGGGATCGATATCGCCTCCCTCAAGGAGAGGGGCCTGGGGCCGCAGGGCAGCACGCAGGAAGCGCTGGGCAACAGCGACGCGATGACCGGGACCATCGCGTGCACGATTTTCTTCATCGAGAGTGACGGCAGCGGTACGGATCCCGACATGAACACGTGGACGGTCGAGCACTTGCAGCAGTATCTCGACGCGGCCACGACGGCGCTGACGTGGTGGGCGAGCAAGGCGCTGGGCAACCCCGGGTGCGCGGCCACGTTCCTTCTCTACTGGCATTCGGCGCGGGACCCCCGTTGCCAGCAGTGGGTAGAGCCGATCCTCCACGACACGTCGTACGAGGACATCTGGGTCAAGGCGATCATGTCGAACTTCGGGTACACGTTGGGGACGCGCTGGTCGCGGGTCAACGCGTTCAACACGTGGCAGCGGTCCACCTACGCGACGGCGCGAGCCTTCTCCGCCTTCATTCCCTACAACCCGTTTCCTTCGGCGCCGGCGTTTCCCGACGGTCACACGGCCTACGCGTGGTACTACGGTCCGTATCACGTCTGTCTGTTCAACACCGGGTGGTCAAAGTCGCAGACATTCGCCCACGAGACCGGTCACATTTTCGGCGCGTGCGACGAGTACGCCGGCGGGTGTGAATCGTATTCATGCACCAACTTGTGCGCCAACCAATCGGTCAACGGCAACTGCGAAGTGTGCAACAACCGCTCCGTCAACTGCATGATGAAGGCGAACGACTGGCAGTTGTGCACCTACACACCCGGTCAGATCGGCTGGGAACTGTTGCCCTGCACGCCGGCGCCGCCGCCGGCCCTGCCGGCGCCCTCGGTCTCGTCCATGTCGCCGCCGCAGCTCTACCACGGACTGTCGGGTACGCTGACCATCACGGGCAGTAATTTCTATACCGGCGCCTGGGTGGATTTCGGACCGGAAGTGTTCGTCGACAGACTGACGTTCGTGAATTCGACGACGATCGAGATCGACGTGTCGGTGCTGAACAATATTCCGCCCGGATTCTACGACGTGATCGTCAGGAACCGCGACTTCCAGGAAGCGACCCTCATCGATGGGCTCGAGGTGCTCCCGACGACGCGGCACTACTATTCGCCCACCGGGGGCGACAACTTTCCCTACATAACGCCGATCGATGCGGCGACGTCGCTCGAGGTCGCCGCGGCGGCGGGCTTCCACGGCGACACTCTGTTCGTGCCGTCGGGAACCTTCACCAACTTCAACATCCAGTTGGAAACCGGCGTGCTTCTCTACGGGGGGTGGAACGCCGATTTCACCAGCCGGGACCTGGAAACCGGGAAAACGGTTCTCCAGCTCAACGGCGACGTGGCGGTTTTTCCCGGCGCCCACGGCGGCGGGCTCGACGGGTTTATCGTCGAAAACGGCGAGGGGCACACCGTTATCGCGCCCTTCTTCGGCGCCGTCGGCGGCGGCTTCCGCTCTTTCAGCGCCGATGCGATCATAGCCAACTGCGAATTCCGCAACAACGCGGCCAGCGATGGGACCGAACCGGGGGCGGGTGGCGCCATCTACGTCGAGTACGGGAACGTCGATTTCCGGAACAACTACATCCACAGCAACACGGCGACGTGGGGTGGCGGGATCTATCTGTCCAACTGCTCCGGATCGATCGTCGGGAACACGATCACGGGCAACACGCTGTCACCGGCGGCCGGTACACCGTTCGGCGGTGGTGTCAGACTGGTCGACTGCGACGGAGTGGTTTTCGAGGGCAACACCATCACGGCCAATACCGGCGCCCAGGACGGCGGCGGTGTCCTGGTGGAAAATTCCACAAACGTCGTGTTCAACGGCGACGTGATCGGCTACAACTCGGCCTCGTTCCAGGGGGCGGGTGTGTGCGCGAAGAAGTCGGTGGTAGAGTGCATCGGAGTCGATTTCGAACGCAACAATTCCGCGCTCGGGGCGGGCATCGGCGCCAGCGATACATCGGCAGTCCTGGCGCAGGGCTGCCGATTTGTGTGGAACACGGGCGTGGTGGGCAGCGGCGTCTATGCCTCGACCGGTACGGCGCATATCAACCACAACCTTTTCGTCGGCAACAAGACGACGAACACCGGCGCGGGTGTCTACGTGTCCGCCGTGACCGGCGGTGCCGTACAGGGCAACACGCTCGACCGCAACGACTCCGGAGCCGGTGTCGCCGGGATCGTCGTCAGCAACGCGGCCATCGATGTGTTCGACAATATCGCCGTCAACTCGACGGGGCACGGCATATCAGGACTCGGCACGACACTCCCGTGGGTCGGATACAACCTGGTCTGGAACTCCACCGGTAACGACTACGAGGGGGTATCCGCGGGCGACGGCGTGGACAGCGGCGATCCTGTTTTTTCCGACACCGCTTCGGGCGACTATCACCTCGGGGCCCATTCGCCGGCAATCGACGCTGGCCGGCCGGGTGTCGCCTGGGAAGATCCCGACGGATCCCGGGGTGACGTGGGTTGGTATGGCTCCCACGCGCACACGATGGCGCAACCGTCGTACCCCCGGAATCTCGCCGCCGCCGTCCAGTCTGGAGACGTCGTCCTGGGCTGGACCCGGAATCCCGAACCGGATGTCGCTTTCTATTATATCTACTGCGACACCGTCGGCGGTTTCACGCCCTCGGCATCCAGCTTCGTGGCGTCGGTGCCCGGTCCCGATTCGACGGTGACACTGCCGGCGCCCCCCGATTCGGCGTTTTACGTGGTGTCGGCCATCGACAGCGACGGCTACCAGGGCGGATATTCGAACGAGGCGTTCGTCGGGGTCGCGACGGGCGCCGGCGGGGCGGTCGCATACCGCAACCGCCTCTACCAGAACGTCCCCAACCCGTTCAACCCTTCGACGCAGATCCGGTACGAACTCCGCGAACCGGCACGCGTGACGCTCTCGGTGTTCGACGTGGCCGGACGGCTGGTCCGGCGCCTCGTGTCGGAGGACCGGGCGGGCGGCGTCCACACGGTCGCGTGGGACGGGATCAGCGACGGCGGTGCCCGGGTCTCCAGCGGCGTATATTTCTACAAACTCGAGACGTCGGGTTTCGTCCAGACCCGCAAAATGCTTCTTCTCAAGTAGGGCACATTAATGTCTTACAATGCGCCCAATGCCCGAAGGGTGTAGTCGACCGCGAAGTGGTCAATGAAACGGCGGCGGCCGGAACAGTCCGGTCGCCGCTTTTTTTACCCGAAAAACCGCCATAAGCGTCGTAAATATTATGGGTTATGTAGTTTGCTCTGGGGCCGGAGTCTGTGCTATAACTTGACTGCTCATTATTTCACTCTATATGAACAGGACAACCCCCATTCCAAAGGAACAGGAAATGAAAACAGCGAGAATCACGGTGCTCGTGTCGCTGTTTCTGACCGGCGCCCTCGCGATACTCGCGACGGTCCCGGCGGAATCCGAAGCGGCGGGCCGGAAGGTAACGATTGCCGTCGTGCGGGACGGACCGTCGGAGATGAACGAGATTATCGACAGGATCCGTCCCGAACTCGCCCACCTGATCGGCGCGGACGACGAAGTGACGTTCGACACGTCGGACAAATATGACGCCGGATGGGACCCGCAGAGATTGCGAACCGTTATCGAGGCCGCGATGGGTGACCGGGCCGTCGACATCGTCGTGGGTGTCGGCTGGCTGGTGACCCTGGAGGCGGCCCGGCCGGACTTCCGGCTCTCCAAGCCGTTCGTGAGCGCGACGCTCGTCGACGGTGACTTGCCGGGTATCGACTTCTCCGATGAACGTAAACTCAAGCAGAACCTCAGCCTCGTCATGCAGCCGCAGCGCACCGACACCGAGGTCGAGTTGTTGAGGCGGATGATCAGTCCCGAGCGGGTCCACCTGGTGATGGGCCGGGAAATATACGACAATGCACCCGGGGTCAAATCGCTGCTCGATCAATACGGCAGCGAGATCGGTATCGAGATCGTACCCGTTCTCGTGTCGACCCAATGGGAACCGGTCCTGGAAGCACTGGATCAGGACGTTGAAATGATGTTCTTCCAGCACACCCCGCGCCTGACGCTCGCCCAGCGCGCCGCGTTCGTCGAGGCGCTAAACGCCCGCAGGATCCCGACGTTCAGTGGAGACGGGCCCCGGGACCTCGAGATCGGCATGCTGGCCACCAACCGGACGGAAATGACGCAGCCGCTCGCCCGGCGGGTGGCTCTCAACCTGTTACAGCTCATCACGGGTTCGTCGAC
>CBDVDJ010000131.1:0-7352 GCA_965372695.1 uncultured bacterium | reverse complement strand
TCCACGAATTGACGCGCGAAATCCAGAAGATCGACGGGGTCATCCGGCACGACCTGATGTCCCTCTCGTCGGTCGACAATATCAGCCAGGGCGGTCCCGGCGTGGTTCGCTTCGAGTGGATGATTGCCGAGCCGCCCCGGACGCAGGAGGAGGCGCTCGACATCCGCAAGGCCGTCAAGCGTCTGCCTACTATAGAGGGCACGATCGTCAGCGAGGACGACCGGGCCGTCGGAATCTACATCCCGGTAGCGGACAAGAACGAAAGCCACCGGATCTCCAAAGAGATCGAGGAGATTATCGCCGGTTTCAGCGGGGACGAAGAGTATTTCATCACCGGGCTGCCCGTCGCCGAAGACACGTTCGGCGTCGAGATGTTCCGGCAGATGGGGATCTCGGCGCCGCTGGCGGGGCTGATCATCTTTCTGCTCATGTGGTTCTTTTTCCGGTCGGTGGCGCTGGTAATCTCCCCCATGATCGTCGCCATCGGCACGGTGACAATCACGATGGGGCTTCTCATCGGAACCGGATTCACCGTCCACATCATGAGTTCCATGATACCGATATTCCTGATGCCGATTGCGGTGGTGGATTCGGTCCACATCCTCAGTGAATTCGCCGACCTGTATCCAAAGTACAAGGACCGGCGCAAGACAATATCGGTGGTGATGGAAGAGCTGTTCCGGCCGATGCTCTATACGTCGCTCACTTCCGCCGCCGGCTTTGCCTCGCTCGCCCTGGCGCCGATACCGCCGGTGCGCGTGTTCGGCGCGTTCGTCGCCTTCGGAATCATCCTCGCCTTTTTCCTGACGATTATTTTTATACCGGCGTATATCGTGCTCCTCAGCGACGCCCGGATCTCCAGGCTCAAGAAGGAGGGCGACAAGGCCCACGACGATCATTTTCTGGCGAGAATTCTGCGAGGCCTGGGGCCGCGCACGCTCGCCGGTTCGAAGATCATCATTGCCGTCACACTCGTCATTCTGGCGGTGTCGGCCGTCGGGATCAGCCGCATACAGATCAATGACAACCCGGTTCGATGGTTCCGTCCCAACCACCAGATACGGGTGGCGGACCGCGTGCTCAACAAGCACTTCGGCGGCACCTACAATGCGTTCCTCGTCCTCCAGAAAGCCGACGATAACGACGAGCGACTTGGCCTGCAGTCCAGCATCGACAGCTTCCTCGCAGATGCGGCGGAAACCGACGGGATCAACCTTGCCTCCCAGTGGAAAGAGCTCAACGGCCTGGTCGTCAAGGAACCGTTCAGCGCCCACGTCGACGCACTCGTCGAGGGTGTCATCTGGAAGATCGAAAAGGCCGAAGAACGCGGCGACGACGACGAAGCCTACCTGTGGGAAGAACTTCTCTTGCTGGTCGAGGACACACAGGTTGCCAACAAGTACTTTCAGAGCCCCGAAGCACTGCAATACGTGGAGCGGCTGCAGGAAGCCGTGATGGCCAGCGGTATGGTAGGGAAGAGCACTTCGCTCGCCGATATCGTCAAAACGGTCCACCGAGAACTGCGTGAGGGCGACGCGACGTTTTACAGCATCCCCGGCACGAGCAACGCCGTTGCCCAGACGCTCCTTTCCTACCAGTCATCGCACCGGCCCCAGGACCTGTGGCACTTCATGACGCCCGACTACCGTGAGACCCTGATCTGGCTGCAGTTGAAAAGCGGCGACAACAAGGACATGGCCGCCGTGGAGAGCTACGTGGCCGGTTTCGTCGCCGAAAACCCGCCGCCGGCCGGTGTCACCACGGACTGGGCGGGGATGACGTATCTCAACGTCGTCTGGCAGGACGAAATGGTGAGCGGAATGCTCAATGCGCTGCTGGGCAGCTTCGTCATCGTATTCTTCATGATGCTCATCCTGTTCCGGTCGTTCTGGTTCGCCCTGTTGTCGATGCTGCCGCTGTCGGTTACCATCGCCTTCATCTACGGTTTGATCGGACTCGTCGGCAAGGACTACGACATGCCGGTCGCCGTGCTGAGTTCGCTCACGCTGGGGTTGTCGGTCGACTTCGCCATCCACTTCCTGCAGCGCACGCGCGAAGTCCAGAAAGAGACGGGAAACTGGCGGGTAACGATCACCCACATGTTCGACGAGCCGGCCCGGGCGATATCGAGAAACGCCATCGTCATCGCCATCGGGTTTCTGCCGCTGCTGGCGTCCCCGCTCGTGCCTTACAACACCGTCGGGTTTTTCCTGGCTGCGATCATGGCGATATCGTGCGGTGTGACGCTGCTGCTGCTGCCCGCCGTGATGAACGTCATGACCAAAAGGCTCTTTGGAGCGGACGCGACGGGCGCTCCGCACGACAACGACACGAGAACCGCCGAGGGAGGTCCCCAAATGAAAAAGGCATTGACGGCTATCCTGATCGGCGCCGCGGTACTGGGCGCGCTGGGAGCGCCGGCGTCGGCCGCCGACCTCACAGATGTCGACGAGATTATCACGCGCTCGAACAACGCGGCCTACTACGCCGCCGAAGACGGACGCGCGTACGTCCGGATGACGATTACCGACGCAAAGGGGCGTGAACGAATCCGGCAGTTTTCGATTCTGAGAAAAGACAGGGAAGACGGCGCCGACCAGAGCTACGCGATTCTTTTCGTCCGACCCGCCGACGTTCGCAATACGGTGTTCCTCGTCGACAAGCACGTCGGCGGTGACGACGACCGCTGGCTCTACCTGCCGGGACTCGACCTGGTCAAGCGCATCGCCGGCGGGGACAAGCGGACGAGTTTTGTGGGGTCGGATTTCTACTACGAGGATGTATCCGGCCGCGGTATCGACGAGGACAATCACGAGCTGGTCGAAACCACGGACGAACACTATGTCGTCAAGAGCACCCCGAAGAAACCGGGATCGGTCGAATTCGTTTCGTGGACGGCCTGGATAGACAAACAATCGATGATTCCCGTGAAGATGGAGTACATCGACGACAACGGCAAGGTGTACCGGACGATCGAAGCCCTGGAGGTGCGCGACGTCCAGGGATTTCCCACGGTCACGCAGATGAAGGTGTCGGACCTGCGGACCGGCGGCAACACGGTGTCGGAGTTCCGGAATGTCCAGTACGACATCGGGATACCCGACGATGTTTTCACCGAGCGCACCCTGCGAAATCCCCCTCGCGAATGGTTCAAGGGTAAGTAGCCATGCCGAGATTCTGGAAAACAGCTGTTCTGGCGGCGGCATTCGCGATCGCGGGCTTTGCGCCGGCCACGGTGAATGCCCAGGACGACGACTGGGACGACTGGGACGACGAAGGAACGCTGCCCGTGGAGATCCACGGGTTTGCCGAGGCGGCGATCGGCGGGCGCGTGGTAAACGACCCCACCAGCCCCGACGACATCCTCCTCAGCGAGGCGCGCTTTCGTCTCGACCTGGCGCACTACGGGGACCGGGCGGACATGCTGTTCAAGGGCGATTTTCTCGCCGACGGCGTACTCGACGACGTCCTGATCGACCTCCGGCAGGTGATGCTGTTACTCCGCGCCGCCCGCTGGCTCGACGTTCGCGCCGGGCGGCAGGTCTTGACGTGGGGGACCGGCGACCTGCTGTTTCTGAACGACCTGTTTCCCAAGGACTGGCAGTCGTTCTTTATCGGCCGCGACGACGAGTATCTCAAGGCGCCGTCCAACTCTTTCAAGCTCACTTTTTACTCGGCGGCGAATTTTGACCTGGTCTGGACCCCGGTGTTCACGCCGGACAACTACATCACGGGCGAGCGGCTTTCATTCTACAACCCCTTCACGAATGAGATCACAAGCGCGTCGACGAACGGCGGCCCGCTGCAGGCGGACCTGCCGGACAAAACGTGGGAGGACGGCGAGTTTTCGGGGCGGCTGTTCAAGACGGTCAGCGGCTGGGAGCTGGCCGCGTACGGTTACTCGGGCTTTTTCAAGCGGCCGATGGGAATCGACCCCGACACGACACTGACGGGAAGCCCGTCGCTCTACTTTCCCCGCCTCATTGTGGGGGGTGCGAGCATCCGCGGAAACGTCCTCGGCGGTATCGGAAATATCGAGGGCGCTTACTACGATTCGTACGACGATCGCGAGGGCGCCAACCCGTTCATTCCCAACTCAGAAGTCCGCGGCCTGGCGGGATACGAGCGCGAGCTGTTCGCCAATTTCAATCTCGGTCTCCAGTACTACTTCGAGTTGGTGGTGGATTACGACAGCCTCGTGGCCACGTGGCCGGACCCGCGGACGGCGCAGGAAGAGATCCGCCATCTGCTCACCGCCCGGCTCACGCAACGGCTCCGGCAGGATACGTGGACCGTGTCCCTGTTCACCTACTGGTCGCCCAACGAGGAAGACGGCTATGTCCGTCCGGTGGTGACGCACAAATGGTCGGACGCAGTGGCGGTCACGGCGGGCGGCAATTTCATGTGGGGCGACGACGGCACTTTTTTTGGTCAATTGAAAAACAACAACAACCTGTACCTGCGTCTGCGGTACAGTTTTTAACGACAACGGAGGTTTGATTATGACGGTCAACGAAGGATTGAGACTGGTGGCGGGGTTTTTCATCCTGCTCAGCGTCGCTCTGGGCTACTGGGTTCACCCGGCCTGGTTCCTCTTTACCGCATTCGTGGGCATCAACTTGTTACAGTCGGCGTTCTCGCGCTGGTGTCCGGCGATGTGGATACTGCGCAAGTCGGGCCTCAAGTGCGAGCAGGTCGCGGAATAACAACACCGTGACGGCGTCGACGCCGCCGCTCAACGGGCATTAACCGATATCGATGGTCTCCTTGTACTGCGGGATGCGGGACTTCCACCCGAGTTCGTCGAGCAGGTGCTGCTGGAACGCCTTCGCCGATTCGGGCTCGCCGTGGGTAATAAAGGTCATCCGCGGCGCTTCCTTCGTCTGCCGGAGCCAGTCGATGACTTCACGCCAGTCCGCGTGGGCGGACAAATTGGGGAGGTCGAGGATTTCGGCGCGGCAGGGGACTTCTTCTCCGTGGATCTTTACCGATTCCGCCCCGCTGAGCATTTTCTCGCCGCGGGTACCGGGCGCCTGGAATCCCACGAACAGAACCGTGTTGCGCGAGTCGGGCAGCATTGACTTGAGGTGGTGAACCACACGACCGCCTTCTACCATGCCGCTCGCCGACACGATGATGGCCGGACCCTTGTTCGTGTTGAGTGCCTTCGACGCCTCTCTCTTCCGCACGAAATCCACGTTTGCATAAATGTCCCGGCACTCGTCTGCTGTCAGCCGGTGTTCCTTGTGGTGATCACAGTATATTTCCGTCGCGTTGATCGCCATCGGACTGTTGAGAAAAACCGGGACGTCGGAAATTCGATTCTCTTCCCTGAGCTCCGAGATGAAGTGGAGGATGGTCATCGAACGGCCGACGGCGAAGGAGGGGATGATGAGGATCCCGCCCCGCTCCACGGTCCGGTTGATCACGTCGGCCAGCTGTGCTTTCGGATCCTCGTCGTTTTCGTGCAGCCGGTCGCCGTAAGTCGATTCCACGACCAGGTAGTCCATCGACCCGATCGGGTCGGGTGCGCGCATCACCGGCATTTCCGGCCGCCCGACGTCGCCCGAAAAGACCGTGGTCTGCCCGTTGCTTCGCAGGTGGACGCAGGCCGACCCCAGGATGTGGCCGGCCCGGGTGAGTCTGAACGACAGGCCTTTTGCGATTTCGACCTCGGTGTTCAGGCCGACGGGCTTGAAGAACTCGAGACTCCTCCGCGCGTCCTTCTCTGTGTAGA
Organism: uncultured bacterium; assembly: GCA_965372695.1. Taxonomy (GTDB): domain Bacteria; phylum Krumholzibacteriota; class Krumholzibacteriia; order WVZY01; family JAKEHA01; genus CBDUWU01. Next base: position 1,615 of record CBDVDJ010000131.1, on the reverse strand, counting down.
GGGGCAGCGCGGGGTCGTGTCTGGTGATCTTGTGCTTGTTGCGGTATCTTGCCTCTTCTTCCTGCAGGTAACCGCTGTCGACAAGGATGAGCTCGCACAGCTCCCGCGTTCCCTGCGTACAGTAGACGGGGCCGTTGAATCCTCGGTTCATCAAGACGGGCAGGTAGCCGCAGTGGTCGAGGTGTCCGTGGGTGAGAATGACGGCATCGAGCGTCGAAGGGTCGAACGGCGGGTCTTCCCAGTTGCGCTGGCGGTTTTCCTTTACTCCCTGGAACAACCCGCAGTCGATCATCACGCGCTGATCGCCGTTGGAGAAGAGGTATTTCGAACCAGTAACCGTGCCGGCGGCGCCGTAGAAGCTCAGCTGCATCGAATTCTCCTTGTGTGAATGGGTGGCAATAACCCGAAACCGCGCAACAGTATATCACGCGGGCGCTCCGGGGTCACGGCCACCTTTGCCGGCGCCGGGCAGGGCGCCCTGGCAGATTCCCGTTGGAATCGCGGCGCAATCCGTATACACTGAACCGGCTACTTACTTTATGAACGATTGCATCGGTATGTGTATTCAAGGAGAAAGGGTGATCAAGTGAGCACTTACAAAGTCATCGAACTGGTCGGCACCAGCCCCAAGTCGTGGGAAGAAGCAGTTGCCTCCGCCATCGAAACCGCTGGAAAGAGCCTGAGGGACCTTCGTATCGCCGAAGTCGCCGATCTGGACGTAGTGATTCAGGACGGCAAGGTGTCCGCCTACCGGGCCAAGGTCAAGGTCTCGTTCAAGTACAGCACTGAATAGGTACCGAACAGGTATCTCCGGGCGGGCTGCTTCGCGGCAGTCCGCTTTTTGTTGGCGTCAGCGCCCCCTACGCGCTATGATCGGGCTTCCCCATCCGGTGTTCCGGCATGTCCACCCCGTCGTATGCGCGCGGATCGGCTCGCGGATATCATATCCGCATAACGAAAGGGCACTGTCGCCATGGTTCGATTTCTATCCACTCGAAATGCTATGCGAACGGGCGCGACGGCGGTCACCGTCGCGCTGGCGTCGCTGTTGTCTCTCCCCGCGACGGCCCAGGTCGCCGGTGACATCCCATCCTACTATTCCGAACTGGACTTCAATCTCACCAGCCCGAGCACGTGGGCGACGGCCGTCGGCGGGTTTGCGAACCCGGGCGTTTATCAGATGATGCCGGGCGGGGAGGCCCAGTTCTTCTGGACCTCGACTCACCAGGACGCGCTGTCCGACTGGCGTAACTGGGGTTTGTTTCTCGGCGGGGAAAACATCGGCTTTGGCACGGTTTACAATCAGGTGCCCGACCCCGAGGGAGAGGGGACCATCAGTGTCACCGACTACCGCCTGGCGCTTTCCATGGGCAACAAGACGGCCTCGCTGGGGTTAGCCTACGGGTGGTCGGGCAAGGATGGCCGCGACTTCGGACGCACCCGCGTCGTCCAGGTTGGTACCGTACAGCGGTGGAACCGGTACCTTTCGTGGGGTGCGGCGGGTATATTTTCGACGGAAACGCGCGACCAGGCGGGGTTGTTCGACGTCGCCGTCCGGCCCCTGGGCAGCGAGTTGCTTTCGGTCTGGGGAGACCTCGAGCTGCCGCACGGCGTT
>CBDVDJ010000130.1:0-7359 GCA_965372695.1 uncultured bacterium | reverse complement strand
GTAATATCTGACCCAACGGGGAACTCCCCACCGCAACTCTCCCTCTCTCTCCACCATTCGAAACCTTGAGTCAATCGGCGCCGTCAACGGCACCGGTGGGGAACCGGTGCGCGCCCGATAGCGCATTTGACCGCTCCGGCCTGGACGCGGGTGAAATCCACCGCTCACAACGGATTACACTATGACGGACTTCGTCATTGCGGGTCTTGGCGCAGATCCGGACCGGGCTGAAATCGGGGCGAGAAATCGGGTCTTGTGTAACCTGTTGATATTATATGCGATATAGAATCAGGGCGAGCGTCGGGGGTGGTGTTCTTGCGGGGGCACGGACCTTGATATAGGCGGAGTGGGACAGGACGCTCCCTGACTCGCTCGTGGGTTGCTTCGGCGTGGGCCATTCCTCAAGGATGAATTAGCGTTTCACGAGTCCAGGCACACGACGAGACGGGGAGCCTCAGATAGAAAGCGCCGGACGCTTTGTCGTCCGGCGCTTTTTTATTTGGCCGGTACCGGGGCGGCTGTTATGGTCGCCTTATCTAAAGAGGTGCCGAGAAATGACGACAACCGAATATGAACGTCCCGCCCGCCCGCGACGAAACCGTAACGTCGCCTTCATCGTCCTGTTTACCGCCGCCGCCGTCGTGACGGTGTGCGTGGCGATCGCCTACTTCGTCCTGGTTTCCTGGTTCGACACGGGAGTGACCCTCGGCGACGCCGTCGCCGTCGTCGACATCCAGGGTGAGATCTTCTTCGACCGCGGCAAGCTCAGCGAAATCGAGTCCCACCGCGACAACGACAACGTCAAGGCGGTGGTCCTGTTCATCAACAGCCCCGGCGGCGGTGTGGCAGCGTCCCAGGCGCTCCACCGGGCGGTGCTCGACCTGCGCCTCGAAAAACCCGTGATCGCGTTCATGGCGTCGGTGGCCGCGTCGGGCGGTTACTACGTCGCCTGCGCCGCCGACTCCATCGTCGCCATGGAAGGGACGCTCACGGGTTCGATCGGCGTCATCGCCTCGTTTCTGCGGACCGAGGAACTCTACGAAAAGATCGGCCTCGACGTCACCGTGATCAAATCGGGCCGATACAAGGACGTCGGCTCTCCCCACCGGGAGATGACCGAATCGGAAAAGACGTACCTCGGCAACCTCCTCGACGAGGTCTATGACCAGTTTGTCCTCGCCGTCAGCGAAACGCGCGGCATCCCCGTCGACGAGATGGATGATCTCGCCGAAGGCCGGCTCTTTACGGGCCGCCAGGCCGTCGAGTCCGGCCTCGCCGACTATCTCGGTTCCTACGAGGACGCCATCTACCTGGCGGCCAGCATGGGCGGCATCGACGGAGAGCCCAATATCGTCAAGAAGCGCCGCCACAGGCCACTCCTGGAGCGCCTGCTGGGCCGCGACTACACCTCGATCACCCGCAACCGCGAGGAGCGCATCTCGCTGAAATACATTATTCCCTGAGTGGGCAGGGGGGCTTTCAGGCCAATCGGCAGCGCACCAGATCGACGTTTCAGAGGCCCGCGCCCGCTCTGCTGCGAGGCTGAGCGGCGGTGGAACTCATTATAAGCGGAATGCCTCGCTGCAGCAACGGGCGGCCCCGGAGGCGCCGGAAATAAATTCGCCTAAATTCTTATTTGACATAGCCTCACTCGTATGCTAATTTGGGCCCATCGCGGAAAACCCCGTGCCCGGCTTCTCGGTGGGCGCTCGGGAGGCTCCGTGGAGTAGTTTCCGACTGGAGCTGAACACGGATTCGGGGGCGATTGCGTCACCGGAGGCCGTAATAACCGGGAGAGAGATATGACAAAAGCCGATCTGGTCGAGGAAGTCTCTAAAGCTACTGGTCTCAACAAAAAAGACACCAGCATTATCGTCAACGAGGTCATCAACAACATATGCCGTGCGTTGGCGGAAGGGGACAAGGTCGAGCTGAGAGGATTTGGCAGTTTCAAGGTCAAGGAACGCAGGGCCCGCCAGGCCCGGAATCCCCGCACGGGTGCGGGAGTGTTCGTTCCGGCCAAACTGGTGCCTTTTTTCAAGGCATCGAACGAGCTCAAGGCACGCGTGAACACGGCGGATACGCCGGCGCCCGCGGCCGAGTAATTTACAGATCGAGAAAGGGATACCCAGCATATGCCTTGTGGCAGGAAACGTAAGCGAAAGAAAATCGCGACACACAAGCGTAAGAAGCGGTTGAGAAAGAACCGCCACAAAAAGAAAAACCGGTAATTGCCTGCGCGTCTCTTGACCAGTTCCGTGCATTCCGGCCAGTCGCAGGTATTGTGAAGAGTCCCCGCCGCCCGGGGGGCGGCGGGCATGGACAGGAGAAGGTGAGAGCATCGTGGCACAAGCCGATCGTCGTAAAGCTGCCAGGGTCCCGGCCAAGCTGGCCATGGAGATCCGGATCAGCGACGTCGTTACCGCCAGGGTCGAGAGTATCAACGTCAGCGCCAACGGGGTGTACTTCTCTTCGGAAAAGTTCATTCCCGAGCTGACGAAGCTCGATATTACACTCGACCTGCCGACCGCGAAGGACGAAAAGGCCCGCGGGGAGGCCGTGGTGTGCTCGGGAGTCGTGGTACGCACCGAACCGCCCGAGGAAGACGCCAGCGTCGACACCTATGAGATCGCCTGTTACTTCACATCCATCGACGAAGCTGACCAGGAAACCCTCGAAACCTATATCCTCAAGCAGGTCGCCTTCTGACGGGGAATACCCCGCCCACCCCGCATGTATCGCCAATCCACCGCATTATATTGAAATCTGATCGACCCACCCCCCCCGCCGCCACCCGTATTCGCCCACAAGTTTTTATTGATGGTTTCTGGGGCATGTGGTAAAAGTTTTACCGGTCGCAATCAACCCAATCAACCACTCCAGGAAAAGCCGTTAACTCATAGTAAATATGAAAGATAAAAAACAAGTTCTCAACGACCCGCGGGTCCTGCTCTATTCCGGCGACGGCGAGCTCGGGAAGCGCCTCGGCCGGGAGCTCAAAAGAACCGGCATCGCCATGAGCCAGTGGACGCCCGGGGTGGCCGCCCCCGCGCCGCCGCCCGGAGGCTATCACGTCCTCCTGCTCGACCTGGACGACCCGTCCCACACGCCGGCGTCTCTGGAGGAGACAGTCGCCTCGGCCCGCGGCGTGTCTTCCGGCGTGGCGGTCCACGCCGTCGGACTCGACCCGACCCGCGACCAGCTGCTCCACCTCCTCGAGGTCGGCATCGACGGCTTTATACAGCGCCCCGTCGACGTCTTCGAACTGGCGGCCGGTATCCGCGACGCCTGCGAGCGTTCGGCGGTCAGCCGTTTCAGCGCCGACATTTTCGGCCGCCTCAAGGACTCGCAGACGGTCATCGACCGGAGCCAGATCGCGCTCCACGACGCCATCGTCCGTTCCAACGAAGACCTCCAGACTCTCAACCAACGGCTGTACAAGGTCGTATCCCAGCTAAAAACGCTCTACCACATGGGCCGCGACCTGGCGAACAACGAAAACTGGAGCGACGCGCTCGATCGGTTCCTGATGGCCCTGGTGAGCTTCCTCGGCGCCGAGGGCGCCGCGCTTATCCTGTTCAGCCGCAACAACTCGGTACTCGCCGTGAGGTCGAGTTTCCAGATCGACCAGAAGACGAACGGGGCCGCGTGCGCCCAGATACTGAGCAAGTGGAAGCAGCACACGCGCAGCGCGGAAATCCACAGCCTGGAGAGCTACACGGGCGGCCATTACATCACGTGCCTCGAGTGCGAAGCCCACTGGCGGATGACGATCATCCCGCTGCGCCACCGCAACCGGCCGCTCGGTTTCCTCCTGCTGGAAAAAGACTACCGCGACGGCTTCGACTTCAAGAGCGACTATGATTTCTTGAATACGCTTCAGACGATTTTCGTCGAGGAGATCGCCAATGCGTCATACATCAGCGAACTTCGCCACCTCAGCCGTTTCAACAACAAGGTACTCGACAACATCCGCAGCGGAGTCATCACGACGGACCTCGACGGCACCGTCAACTATTCCAACGAGTGGGCGCGCGGGATGTGCCCGTCTCTGCGCGAGCCCAAGTCCGGCACGCTCAAGTTCGACGACCTGTTTGTCAGCCGTCAGTTCGGCGGCAATTTCTACGATCGGGTTTTGCGATCGAGAAAGAATTCTCACGTTCTCGAAGTCGAATGCAGCGGCGGAGCGGCCGAGCCGTTTCCGGCGCGCCTGCGCACCGCCAAGATGTACGACGACAACCTCGGCGGGATGGTGCTGGTGGCCATATTCGAGGACCTGACCGAACAGCGCCGCATGGAGGCGGAGATCCGGCGCAATGACCGCCTGCGCGTTCTCGGCCAGCTCTCCGCCGGCGTGGCGCACGAGATCCGCAACCCGCTCACGGGCATCGCGACGAGCGCCGAAGTCCTCGCCGACCGCCTGGGGCACGGAAACGAAAACGTCAAGTATATCCGGGTGATCCTCGACGAGATTCACCGCCTCGACGGAATCATCCGCAACCTGCTCGACTTCGCACGGCCGCCCAAACCACAGATCTCCTCGTGCTCGCTGCCGACGATCATCGAGCGGGTGTTCGGCCTGCTCGGGGAGGAGGCGTCGCAGAAGGGCGTCGGGCTCCGTCTCGGCAAGGCGCCCGAGACGGTGTATTGCGAAGCGGACGCCGCGCAGATCACGCAGGTACTGCTCAACGTCGTCAAGAACGCCGTGCAGGCGAGCAACGGTGGCGACGAAGTCGTGCTCGATATCGCCCGCGAAAAACCGAATGACCCGACCTATGCCCGGGTCGTCCGCATCGACGTCTTCGACTCGGGGATGGGTGTCCCCCGCGAAGTACGCGAAAGTCTTTTTGATCCCTTCGTGACGACCAAGACCAAGGGGACCGGACTGGGGCTGGCGATCAGCCAGCACATCATGGAAGAACATAATGGGTCGATCAAGTGCGAGTTTCTCAAAAAGGGAACCCGCTTTTCGATCCGTCTCCCGCAACACGAGCCGGCCGAACTGGACGGCACGCCCGGAAAACCATAGAGGAGCAACCAATGCCGAAGACGATTCTGATAGTCGACGACGAAAAGACGATCCGCTGGTCGCTCAGCGAGGCCCTCAGCGCCGAATACGACGTGGTGGATGCCGAGAGCAAACAGCAGGGGCTCAAGCTCTTCCGGGAAAAGTCGCCCGACCTCCTGCTGCTCGACATGAAACTTCCCGACGGCAGCGGGCTCGACATCCTTTCGGCGGTCAAGGAGGACGACCCCTCCATTCCCGTAATCATGATGACCGCTTACGGCGAGGTGGAAACGGCCGTGGAGGCGATGAAGGGCGGCGCCTACGACTTCATTCTCAAGCCATACTCGCTCGACAAACTCCGCGTCACGATCTCCAACGCCCTGGAGACGCATCGTCTTCGCAGCGAAATCGCCTACCTCAAGTCGGGGAGCACCGGCCGCGGCTTTTTCAAGCAGTTCATCGGGAAGAGCCCGCAGATGATCGACATCTTCGAGAAGATAGAGAAGATCGGACGGAGCAAGGCCAATACAATCCTGATCACCGGCGAGAGCGGCGCCGGCAAGGAGCTCGTCGCGCGGGCGATCCACGCGTGCAGCTATGACGAATCACGGCCGTTCATGGAGATCAACTGCGCGTCGGTACCCGAAACGCTTCTCGAGAGCGAACTGTTCGGCTACGAGAAGGGGGCGTTCACCGACGCCAAGACCCGCAAGAAAGGGCTCGTCGAACTTGCCGAGGGCGGCACGCTGTTTCTCGATGAAATCGGCGAAATGGGGATTATGCTCCAGTCACGCCTTCTCAGGGTGCTGGAGAACAAAACGTTCCGGCGCGTCGGGGGTGTGAAGGACCTGCACGTCAATACGCGGATCATCTCCGCCACCAACAGGAATCTGGAGACGGCGATCGAAGAAAAGATTTTCCGGAAAGATCTCTACTTCCGCCTCAAGGTTATTCCGCTCGAGATCGCGCCGCTGCGCGAGCGCAAGGAAGACATTCCACTGCTCACCAACCACTTCGTGGAACGCTTCAACAAGGAGCTTGGCAAGCAGGTCAAGCCCGTCGGGCGCGACGCTCTCGAAGTCATGCTCGGATACGACTGGCCGGGCAACGTCCGCGAACTCAAGAACGTCATAGAGCGCGCCATGCTCCTCGACGCGGAGGAGGAGATACTCGTCGACCACCTGCCGCAGGAACTGCGCGGTTCGGGAAGCGCGGAAGACGCTCCCGCGTCGGCGTCCGTCCTCGATTCGTTTTTCCCGATGTCGCTCCGCGAAATGGAAAAGATCCAGATCGAAAAAACGCTCGAGCAAACGTCGGGGAACAAGTCACGGGCGGCGTCTCTGCTCGGCATCTCGCGGCAGACGCTCCGCGAAAAACTGAAGACCTTCCAGGCCGCCGCGGCCGCAAAAGCCGAGAAGGCCGAGAAGGCCGAGCAGGCTCGGTCCGAGGCATCGGGCGCGCCGGAGGGCGACCCCTCCGCCTGACCCGCGCCGACGCCTTCGGCCGGAATACAATTCATCCACTCCGAAAGGATACCGGTCACGCGGCGGGCCGGTATCATTCACGTCCTGTGCTCCCGTTCGGATTTCCAACGAACATATCCACAATATGTTATGTCTGCTTACGGCACCGATTGCCGAGGCGGGACATTTTTGCCGGTCGCTGGCATATCGATTGCGAACATCCCTGCTGTCACACCACAACTGAACGGAAGCAGGGCACGAATGAACCCCGACAGATCCATAAGACGCCTCAGCGACGCATTCGACCCGCCGAACGCGCCTGACGCCGCCGGGGACAATGGCATCCCCGTCGACCTCGGACTGTTCGAGGGGCTCGAAAGTATGCTGTCTGTTCTGATCCACAGCGGCAAAATTCATCTCGGACCCATCAAAGGCTACGCATCGTTGATCCAGGACGATACGCCCGAGACGGCCAACGTCCGGCGCTGGGCGGACAAGATCATGCGCAGCGTGCGGGAGATGGAAGATCAGCTCAACGCCCTCGATATGTTCCGCATCGCGGGGACAGTGGGGGTGCAGGAAATTTCCTGGCACCGGTTGATCAGCGAAGTCATGGACCATCTCGCCGCTGTCAACGTCAAGGGCATACCTGTCGAGATCGTCAACGACACGCGCGGGGTATTCAGGCAGCACGGCGAACTGCTGAAACGGGTGCTGATCCATCTCGTCGTCAACGCGTACGAGAGCATCGAACAATCCGGCAAAATCACCCTGATCGTCGAACGACACTCCGTCACAGACGACGGTCTGCGCCGTTTCGCTGTCCGGGTCGTCGATACGGGCGTCGGCATCGGCGGCGAAGCGATGAAGGATATCTGGCAGCCATTT
>CBDVDJ010000129.1:0-7372 GCA_965372695.1 uncultured bacterium | reverse complement strand
CCGGACAGTTCCTCGCGCGTGCGGAACCCCCACAGCGCGCCGGCCGGATACATGCCCGCGTTTACCGCGGTGAGAATGTCGATATCCGAGTCGCCGAGAAACAAGGTCGCGGCGGGCGGCACCCGGAGCCGGCGCGCCAGTTCCAGCGCACCGGCCGGATCGGGCTTGTGCGGTATTGCGCCGCCCTGCCCCGCTACAAAGTCGAACGGCCACGGTGTGAGCAGTTCGGAGACGCACGCCCGCGTCAGGTCGTCGGGCTTGTTGGAAAGTACGGCGCGCTTGAGCCCGCGCTCCGCGACGCCTTCGAGCATCTCCGGCACCCCTTGGTAGGGCCGGGTCTTGTTTTTCCAGTTACGGCCGTACTCATCCCGCATTTCGGCGAGACACCGGTCTATGAGTTCCGTTTCGCGTTCGCCCATGGGGGGCAGCATCCGCTCCACCAGCATTCTCACACCCGCCCCGACCATCAGCCTGTAGGCACCCGCCTCGTGCACGGGGTATCCCCGGCGGGCGAGCACGGCGTTCGCCGAATCGGCGATGTCGTCGAGGGTATCGAGGAGCGTGCCGTCGAGGTCGAATATGATGGCTTCGAATTTCATCATTCGCGCGCGTTCATGCACCGAGCGCATTCTTGATCTTCACGAGGGGCCCGAGAAGTCCGAGAAGCTTGACCTTGAACACGATCGAGTCGTTCACGTGGCTCATCCCCACTCGAGGAAGAAACCAGGGCGACTCGGCGCCGGTGATGCGCCCCGGCACCATGGTAAACGCCGCCTCGATGCCGTGTTTCTCCAGGATCCCGGCCGCTCCTGGCGTCGTGTCTTCCGCCCGCCCCCTCGGCCAGGCAAAAACAACCGGCGCGTGCCCGAGTACTTCGCGCAGCCGCGCCTGCGAGCGTTCGATCTCGGCGTCGAACTCTCCGTCACCGGCCCGGGACGCGATCGAATGCGACGCCGTGTGGTTGCCGATCGTGATCCAGCGCGACCGGTCCGCCGCCTCGATCTCGGGTCTCGACGGCACGACGTCGTCGCCGGATTTTTCCGGCCCGGGTACCCGGCCGTCGAACACGAAGTCGGTTACGACAAAAAATATTCCGGGGATCTCGTTTCGCTCCATCACGGGCATGGCACGGGTGAAATTGTCGCGGTAGCCGTCGTCGAACGTGACCAGAACCCTGATCCCGATGCCGGTATCCCGTTCGCGTATTTCCGGCCACCCGACGGGCCGGCACCGCTCGCGCAGGTACCGCATCTGCCAGGCGAACGCGTCTTCGCCGACCATTTCGCCCGCACCGCTCCGGCCGGCCATTATACGATGGTACACCAGCGCGACGGCGGCTCCTTTTTTTTCGAGCCGCGTGCGCGCGATCCAGTAGACCCCGCTGAAATACAGGAGGTACGACACCAATGTTTCGATCGCGTAGAGGAACTTCATGACGAATGGAACAGCTTGCGTATTTGACGCGCGGCACCGAGAACGGCGCGATTGGCGAGCAGCGTGGAGCCGGCCCGGTGGACCGCGGCGGCCGCTTTGCCGCCGGCGCTCACACCTTCGATATAGTGGTAGAGTTTCATCTCCCGGTCGCACCAGTCCTTCTTGTACGACTCGTCTCCGATGGTGAAATCGAAGACCTTGACGCCGTTGTCGAAGCACCACTCGAACAGGTCGAACAACAACAGGCGCCCGGGCGAATATTTCATCCAGGGCCCCTCGGCGTAGCTCGGCATATAGTAGTAGAAACGGTCGCCGAAGCGCATGCCCCAGTGCGTCGTGATCAGCCTGCCGTCGAGCGAAACCGCCGAAAGGTGGAGGACCCCGCCGTCGCGGAGCGGCGCGGCGGGCTTTTCGAAGAAGTCACGTACGCCGTCGCGCTTCATGATGTCGGGAGCGCGCATCGCGCGGTAACGCTCCGATTTCTGGCGCGTCGTCGCCGCGGCAATTTTCTCGAACAAGGGTGCATCGCCGGCCACGCCGGCGATCACCTCGACCGTGCCCGAGTCGCGCAGCCGCCGTTCCTTGCGGCGGTCGGTGGACCTTGTTTTCGGGCCGGCGTGCCCGTGGTAAAACTGCTCCCAATCGCCCTCGAGTTCGACGTAGTAGGCGCGGGAGTGGTACTCCCGGCACTCGAGCGCGAGCATGGGGTTGTCGACTCCGCTGATCGTCCCGGGGATTCTCGACAGGCGTACCAGGTCGACCGCCGGGATACGCGAGAGGATTTCCTTCCACGCGGCGGCCATGTCGACGCGCCCCGGACCGATCGCCGGCGCGCCGTAGTCGATCAACTCTCCCCCGAACCAGACGAGCGTGCGGAGCCTGCCGGACTCCTCTATCTGGAATGGAAAAAACATCGACGGCGAATTGTCGTCGTCATAAACGGCCACCAGGCAGGGACTGCCCCCGCGATGCCGGCCGACAGCCTGGTACCAGCCCTCGAGCCACTCGCGGGACTGAAAGACGTAGAGCGAGCCCGTGTCCTGGAACTTCGCCCACGCACCCCCCGCGGCGTCGATGGAATCGAAAACCTCAACCCTGATGACCGCTCTCCTCGTTGAACACCTTGACCAGGTAATGGCCGGACCGCGACCAGGTTCGTTTCCGGCCGCGCTTGTCGGTGAACTCGCGCTCGGAAACGAAGGCGCCCAGGCCCGTGTGCCGGTACCCCCTCGCTTCGTAAAGCGAAACCACCGACGGATTGAGGGTAAACGTGGTGAGCCCGATCCGGTCGTGACCGCGCGAGTGGACCAGACGTTCCGCCTCGTCCAGGATCGCCGTACCAATCCCGCGTCCCCACACGGCGGGGTGGACGTAGAGGTCCTCGAGTAGCGGGCCGCGACCTTCGAGGGCCGCCAGCGGTCCGTCGTGGCCTCCGTCCCAGTGGACGACGATGTGCCCGACGGGGATTCTTCCCCACGCCCACGCCATCACGTAGGCGAGCCGCCCGTCTTCCTGTTCTTGAATTCTGCGCTGGTGTTTAGTATAATCACCGTAGGTCAGCAGCGATTCCAGCAGTTCGGTATCGCTTTTTTCCGGAAACCTCATGACCACGTCTTCGAGTCTGAGGTTTTTCAATACCTTCCCGACGGAGCGGGAGGACTCGCGTTTCTTCCTGAACGCTTCCAGTAGCTTCCTGGCGTTGACGATAAGGAATTTCTTCACGGTTTGCCGAGAGTAGTTTGTTTGATGTGCAGCCTATTTGAACACCACCAGCCCACGCCGATTATAACAGAGACCACTGACATCACCAAAGCCAAAGGGACTTTACGATCCGCAGCTCCTCTATCGACCGTCCCGGTCGGGGTGCTTTCATGAGCCGGCCCATCGACGCGATCGTTGCCGTCACTTACCGGTGCCAGGCCCGCTGCAGGATGTGTTCCATCTGGCAGATCAGCGAGCACCACGACGTACAGCCGGAAGTGTACAGGAAGCTGCCCACATCGCTCAACGACGTAAACGTCTCCGGCGGAGAACCGGTCCTGCGCAAGGATCTCCCGGAAATCGTTTCCGTGATCCACGCCCGCCTCCCCCACGCGCGCATGGTCGTGTCGACGAACGCCTTTCTCGGCAAGTCGATCATCCCGCGCGCGCTCGAATTGAGAGAAATCAACCCTTCGATCGGGTTCGGGATCTCGGTGGACGGTGTCGGCGACATGCACGATTTCGTCCGGGGGATCGACGGCGGATTCGAAAAGGTCGTCACCGTCGTCAAGGGCCTCAAGGCCGAGGGAGTCACAAACCTGCGCATCGCCTACACGCTGACCACGGAAAACGCCGACCACATGATCAAGGTGTACGATCTCGCCAGAGAACTGGGCGTCCAGTTCACCATGCAGGTGTCGCACGACAGCGAGTTCTTCTTCGGCCGGCACGACACGACGGTGATCAAACATCGGCACCCGCTGTTCGGCGGCGACAAGATGCGCACCGACTTCGAGACGATCATCAACGGCGAGCTCTCTTCGTTCAACCTCAAGCGACTGGTCAAAGCGTACGTTTTTTACGGCATGTACAAGCTCGCCGCCGAGGGCAAACAGCTCTTCCCCTCCAAACCCGGCGTCGGTTACTTCTATCTGGACCCGCGCGGAGACGTCTACCCGTCCATCCTCCACAACAACATCATGGGAAACCTGGCCGAGCAGGATTTCGACGAGCTGTGGCGCTCGGAGCGCGCCGCGGAAGCCCGGCGGGCGGCCGCGGAGGACCCGATGCCCTACTGGCTCGGTTGCATGCTGCGCAAGGCGCTCCTCGACCACAAGTTCCGGGTCGGCTCGTGGGCGTTGAAACACAAGATTACCAAGGTGAGTCTCTGACCCCGGCGGTCACGGCCCCGGTAGAGCGGAACGCTTCAGCGAATCCCCGCCTCTTCGCACCAGATTCCCAGCGACAACAAAGCCCACAGCGTTCCCTCCCAGGGACCGCGGAAGTACGCGGGTTCGTGATCGAGCCACGACTCGACTCCGGGAAACGCGCGCCGGAGCGCCGTCGCGCCCAGAATGCGTTCTTTAAGCGTCGCGCCGTGGGAATCGAGCAGCGCGGGCAGGTTCCCGAACGGGAACGCCCGCTTGCGGCGCTTGGTGATGTCGGCGTCGAGGCGGCCCTTCGACCACCAGCGCAGGATCAACTTCGTGTTCGCCCGCCCCGGCCATCGGCTCACGCGAGCCGACGGCGGCAACGAGAGGGCGAAGGATACCAGGTCCCGGTCGAGAAACGGCATGCGCAACTCGGCCGAAGAGTCCATCGCCGTGGAATCGGCGAATGAGCAGATATTCTCCGAGAGGAACGTGGCGAGCATGACCTCCTGCATCCGGTCGACGTCGGCAGCGTCGTCGGCGCACCGGCCGTAGAGGGTGTCCACCACCGACAGGTACCGGTCGGAGGAGACGGCCGCAGGCGTTATCAGCTCGGCGATATCGGCCACGGGCAGCGGCCGGTGGATGAGGTAACGCGCCGCGGCGGGCGCCATGCGCGCCGGAACTTCGAGCAACCTCGCGCGCCTTTCATAGACCGGTTCGGCGCCGTAGGCGAAACGATCGATCGCCCCCCTCGTCCAGGCCCCCGGCAATCGCGCCAGCGATCTCAATACGGCCAGGCGGAACCGGTCCTGGCTCAACCGGTACCCTCCCAGCACCTCGTCTCCGCCGTGCCCGCACAGGAATACCGTCGCCCGGTCGCGCGCATTTCGAATCAGCATCCACGTCGCCAGCGCGGCGCCGTCGCCCACCGGTTCGGTCATCGACGCGAACGCCGGCACCATCATTGCCACACGATCGTCGGGGGTGACGAGCAGGTTGAGTTCTTCGCATCCGCCGGGAGCGCCGCTACCGCCGGGCGATATGCCGGACTCCGACTCGGTCAGGGCAAAAGTAAATGACGTCACGTCGCGGCCCTGCGAAGTGAGCGATGCACGGATACTGTTGCTGTCGATCCCGTCGCTCAACAGGAGCGCGACGGGCACGTCGCTCACGAGGCACCGCCGCGACGCCTGGGCGAGGAGTTCGTCGAAACGCTCGACGAGTTCGCCGCGCCTCACCGCGCTGCCGCGTCTGTCGCGTCCGTCCCTGAACCTCGGCTGGTACCACCGGCGCAACTCTACCCCGCCGGATCCGGCCACGACCAGGTGACCACCGGGCACCTTTTCGACTCCCCGCAAAACCGTGCGCGGCGCCACCACGTAACGAAGCGTCGCGTACTCGAGCATCGCGTCTTCGTCGAGTTCGCGCGGCACGCCGGGCGCCGCGAGCAGGGCGGGGATGGTCGAAGCGAACGCCAGCGCGCCGGGTGAGCGGTGGAAGAACAGCGGCTTCTCTCCGAAACGGTCGCGGGCCAGCCACAGTCGCCGCTCCTCCCTGTCATAGACGGCAAACGCCCACTGCCCCACCATCCGGTCGAGGGCGGCACAACCCCACTTCGCCCAGGCGTGGAGCAGGACCTCGGTGTCGGTGCGCGACCCCAGGTCCGAGGGGTCGATCCCCATTTCGCGCCGAAGATCTTCGAAATTATAGATCTCGCCGTTGAAGGTGATCAGGTAGCGCCCGCCGGGACTGCGCATCGGCTGGCGGCCGGCGTCGGTGAGGTCGAGGATACGGAGGCGGCGGTTGCCCAGGGTGGCGGGCCCCTCGCGCTCGACGCCGGCGCCGTCGGGGCCTCGCCGTTCGAGACGGTCCGTCATGGCGCGTACGACGGCGCTGTCATCGCGCTCCTCGCCGAAGCGGAATATGCCCGCGATCCCGCACATGTCCGGCATCATAGCATTTCACCCGCGCCGGGCGCTATGCTATGCTCGCGGCCGGCATCAAACCACCGGACCCCCATGACAAATCCGACCGACGCCCGCCTCGACTTTGCCGCCCTGCTCCCCGGCGTGGGCGTATTCGGCGGCGTGCGCCGTTTCCTGGAGATCGGTAACGAACTGATCCGGCGCGGACACCGGTTTACGATCTACCACCCCGGCGGCGAGCGGCCCGACTGGCTGCCGTTTCAGGGGGAGGTAAAGCCCCTCTCCAAACTGGCCGCCGCCAGGCACCAGATCGCGATCTGCAACGACCCCCCGCTGCTCGATGACTTCGAACGGGCGCGGGCTGACGTCAAATTCTTCTACTTCGTGCTGGAGAATATCCGCGGCGAGCGCGCGATCGCCCGCAGCGATTCATGGTCGGCGCTGGCCAATTCCACCGGTATGGCCGACCGGCTCTGGAACCGGTACCGCGTGCGCGCCGACCGGGTGATCGGCGGCATCAACCTCGGCACCTTCCACCCGGGCGAGCCCCGCGATTCGGGCGAGTACCGCATTCTGACATTCGGTCGGCTCTCGAGGCGCAAGAAGGGCGTACCGATCGTCGTCTCCGCCGTGGAGATGTTCGCGCGCCGGCTCGGCGAGACGGACCGTCCCGTCAAACTCGTGCTCTTCGACCACATCGGCCACGGGAACGAGGCCGACCCCCGCGACGGGTTCAGCTGCGACGTCCCCCACGAATTTCACCTCAACCTCGGGCAGGAAGATCTCTCGGCGCTCTACCGCGGTTGCGACGCGTTTGTGAGCGCCGAAAAGCGCGCCGGCTGGGCCAACACGGTAGCCGAGTCGATGGCGTGCGGCGTGCCCGTCGTGTGCACCCGTTCGGGCGCCGTCGACCTCGCCGTCGACGGCGAAACGGCCGTCGTGGTGCGCCGGCAACGGTGGTTCGTAGAGCGCGGGCTGCGCGCGCTCTACGGCGATCCCGCCCGG
Source organism: uncultured bacterium (assembly GCA_965372695.1). Taxonomy (GTDB): domain Bacteria; phylum Krumholzibacteriota; class Krumholzibacteriia; order WVZY01; family JAKEHA01; genus CBDUWU01. The sequence continues at coordinate 153 of CBDVDJ010000129.1, read as the reverse complement.
GCAAAGCGCCTTCGCGAGGGTGCAATGGAACGCGTGCGTTCGTTTTCGTGGGAAAGTGTAGCCGATCAACTGCTCGATGCGGTCAGGACCAGACTCGACGTCATTCCTTGACGATCCCGTGGGGTGTCCTCGTCTCCCGGCTGTCACGAAACT
>CBDVDJ010000128.1:0-7379 GCA_965372695.1 uncultured bacterium | reverse complement strand
TCTTCGTTCAGAAACCACTTCATGTCGATACCCGTCGGTTCGCCGACGATGATACCGAGGCCGAAGTTGCCGCGGGGCTTGGCATCCGCCGGCTGCGCCAGTGTGGCGGCGACGCCGAGCAGTACCATCACTATCGCAATTCTTCTCATGATGGATCCTCCGAATACGGGTTGAGAATGGGTTTCTTCACCGGCGAGACTAGCAGAGGCCGGTCAGAGACTCAACAAAGATATCATGCTGTTATTAAACGAGTTATATTATTCCGATCTGGCTGTCGGAATAACTTGATGTCTGTGAATAATTGTTCTATCTTCGAATTGTTATTCACCCTATGAATTATTATTCACATCACGGAGGCTGTGGACATGAGTACGGATCGGCGGGAGGAGAGGAAGGCCCAGGAGAGGGACTGGCAGCGGAAGAAGATCCTCGACGCGGCGCTCGGCGCATTCGCCGCCAACGGCTACGCCGGCGCGTCGATGAACGAGGTCGCCGAAGTGTCGGGGTTCAGCGTCGGGCATATCTATAATGTTATCGGCAAGAAGGACGCGCTGTTCGAAGAAGTCGTGTCGAGGGAACTCGACGAGATGTTCGACATGATCGACGACATCTTCGAGAGGAATGCCGACGGTCCGGCGTCCGTGTGCATCGACAACGTTATCGATGCGACGTTGACGTTCTTCGATTCTCATAAGCTGTTCTTCCAGGTCTATCTCAACGAAACCGACGGCAAGCGGATATCGAGCAAACGCCTTCCCTGCGAGCACCTGGGACAACGACTCGCGTCGTCGGAGTTGCGGCTTCGCCGGCTCTTCAAGCGGGCGATCGACGAGGGGGCCGTCGCCGACCTTTCACCGAATGACCTCGCGACCTTTTTCGACGAAATCATAAAGGGATTCATCGGGGCGTGGGCGGCGGAAGGTTATCGGGGAAAAATCAGCAAAAAAGCAAAAGTGATCAAGCAAGTCCTGTGGCACGGTATCCACAGGTGAAAGGGACGAGCCCAATGGAACGAGTCAGCATCCACAATCTGATCGTCATCGCGTGTCTGACCGCCGCCGGTGCGGTTCATGCCCAGTCGCCGCCGGCGCTGGACACGCTTCGACTCGACGTCAACCAGGCGGTCCGGTATTCGCTGCGTTCGGGGGTCGAGGCGGCGATCGCGCGCCAGGATGTGATGGCCGCCGAAGCCCGGGTCGGTGTCGCGCGGTCCTACGCGCTTCCCCAACTCGGATTCGTCGGCAGCTATTCGCGGAATATCAAAAACCCGGTGTTTTTCATCGAGTTCGGCGGGGAAACAGAGTCATTCGAGGTGGGGCAGGACAACGCCTGGTTCGCCACGATCACGCTGAGCCAGAATTTGTTCGCGTCCGGTCGTTTGCGGTCCGGATACAACATGGCGAAACGGCGCGCCGAGGGTGCCGGGTTGATGGGCGACGATGAAGCCGCCGCGATCGCGCGTATTGTAAGGACGGTGTATTACCAGGCGCTGCTCGCCGCCGAGCAGGTGGGGATTGCCGAGAAGTCGCTCGCGCAGGCGGAGAGAAACGTGGCGTTCATCTCCTCGCGAGTCGCCCAGGGCGTCACGCCGCAGTTCGACAAGCTGCGCGCGATGACGACGGTTGCCAACCGGCGCCCTCTTGTTACGCGGGCCCGGTACGCCGAAACGATCGCCCTGGACCGCGTGAAGCGGGCAATCGGCGCGCCATTGGAACAACCGATCGTGCTGACGGACAGTCTCGAATACGTTCCTTTTATAGAATCCCAGGACGACATGGTCCGGCGCGCGCTCTCGGCGCGCCGCGACCTCGCAGCTGTGCGCAAGGAAGCCGAAGCGGCCGAGTTCCAGTACAAGGCGCAGAATGCCAACTCGCGGCCGATACTCACCCTCGACGGAAATTTGTCGTGGCAGGGCGAGACTTCAGACGGCTTGTGGCCGGGTGACCAGGAGTCGGCCGAGAGCGCCGCTGTGGGCCTGAGCCTCGTGTGGCCCTTTATGGACGGCTGGAGGACGAAAAACCAGGGCAGGGTGGCCAAGGCGATGGCGGAAAAGGCGAGTCTCCAGGTGAAACAGGTGGCCGACTTCATCAAGCTGGAAGTGCGGAGCAACTGGAATGAAGTCGAATCGACGGCGCAGGAAATCGTGGGGGCCGAACAGGCGGTGGAAGTGGCGCGGGAAGCGTACAAGATCGCACAGGTCCGGTACGACAAGGGGCTTTCGATACTCGTCGAGTTGCTCGACGCCGAACTGGCGCTCATCGAAGCGGCGCTCAATCTCTCGGTGACTCTCTATCGTTATAATGAAGCACTCGCGATGCTCGAATACAGCATCGGTGAAGGGCCGAAACTGTTCCAGAACGGAGACCGGTAAGATGAAAAAGCTACTGATCTGGGTCGTCATTATCGTTGTTGTCGCCGCGGTCGTTTACACGCGCGTTGTCCGGCGCGGCGAAGACGCGCCGGCTCGAAGCATCGAAGAAGTTCACGCCGCACAAGGGGTGCCGGTCGATGTGGCGACAGTCCGGACGGGAACGATCACCGTTATTCGTGAGGTCACCGGCGAAGTATCCGGGATCCGCCAGAGCACGCTGCGGTCGTCGGGGGTCTACAAGATTGCCGAGATCATGGTCCGGGAGGGAGAGCGGGTACGGCGCGGACAGAAACTCCTGCGCTACGATACCGATATTTCCCCCGACCGCATGGCGAGGTTGGCGCAGGCAACGGAAGCGTACGAAAACGCCCGGCGCCAGGTCGACCGGCTCGAGCCGTTGCACGAGGAGGGCGCGGTGGCGGAGAGCGACCTGGACGCCGCGCGGACGGCGCTCGTGATCGCCCGGGCGGATCTGCGCAACGCCCGTCTCGAGCTGGAGATCGTGTCTCCGCTCGACGGTGTCGTCACACTCCTCGCCGTGCGTGCCGGCGACGCCGTTGACATCGGTGATGTGGTCGCCCAGGTGGCGATTCTGGATTCGGTCCGGGTGGATGCGGATGTTTCGGGCGAAACGATCAGGGAACTCAAGACCGGCGACGTCGTTCTGCTCGACGAACGTCTGGCCGCCGGACGCGAGCCCCGGGATGTGGACGGACGGATCACGCGGGTGTCTCTGGGCGCCAACCCCGACACTCGTCTGTTCCGCGTCGAGGCGATCCTCGACAACGCCGACAGGACCCTACTCCCCGGCCAGACGGTGACGATCGACGTTATCGTGGACCGGGTCGGACCGGTGACGGTTCTGCCGAGGTCGGCGATCGTCGACGACCGGGCCGTCGTGCCGGGAAGCGTCCACGAAGTCTTCGTCGTGGCCGACGGAGTGGCATCGCTCGAGGCCGTCGAGATCGGCCGGGTCTCGGACGACCTGGTCGAAGTGCTGGCCGGGACGGTCGACGGTGACCGGGTGGTCGTGTTTGGCGCCAACCGGCTCAGGGACGGTACGAAAACCCGCCTGCACCGGATCGATGGCGAACTCGTGGCAGCAGACGGCGAGGTGTCGCAATGATGCTGTCAAAAATGGCCGTGACGCGCCCGGTGCTCACGTCTGTACTCGTGATCGCCGCGCTGGTGCTCGGCCTGTTCGCGTTTACCCGGCTCGTGGTCGACCTGTTTCCAGAAGTCGATTTTCCGTTCGTATCGGTGACGACGATCTATCCGGGGGCCGGCCCCGAAGAAGTGGAAAGCCAGATATCCAAGCGTCTCGAGGACGCCGTGTCCACGATCGCAGGCATCAAGCGAATGGACTCGATCAACCGCGAGAGCGTTTCGATGGTGCTGATCGAGTTCGAGCTGGGTATCGACCAGGACCAGGCGGCCATCGACGTCAAGGAGAAGGTCGAGCAGATACTCAACGAACTCCCGCAGAATGCGGAGATACCGCAGGTTGCCAAGTTCGACTTACGTGCCCTGCCCATCATCAACCTCGCCCTCACCGGGCCACAGTCGCTGCGCGAGCTCTACGAGGTAGCCGACAAGCAGGTCCATGACGCCATTTCGCAGGCGCCCGGGGTGGCATCGGTGACGATTATCGGCGGGCGGAAGCGTGAAATACAGGTCGCACTCGACCCGGCGCAGCTCGTCGCGTTCGGGCTCGACGCCTCGCAGGTCGCCGGAACTATCGCCCGCGAAAACGTCAGCGTTCCCGCCGGCCGCGTGACCGAGCCGTCGCGCGAGTACTCACTCCGTGTGCTCGGCGAATTCACGAGCCTCGAAGAACTGCGGCGGCTACCCGTTTCGACCCCCGACGGCAGTGCCGTGCGGGTCTCCGACCTGGGGCGAGTGATCGACGCCGCCGAAGAGGCGCGCGACCTCGCCGTACTCGACGGGGTGAGTTCGGTGGGGTTGCTGGTACAGAAACGGACCGATGCCAACACCGTCGAAACGGCCGCCAACATCCGCGAGCGCGTTGCCGATCTCGAGCAGGAGCTGCCCGCGGGCATGAAGATCGAGATCGTTCGCGACAACTCGACTTTTATCCAGCAGGCCGTTCGCGACGTGCTGATCAACATCCTGATCGGTATCCTGCTGACGACGGTGCTGCTCTACCTGTTTCTCCACTCATTGAGAACGACGGTGATCGCCGCCGTCGCTATGCCGACGTCGCTCATCGCCACGTTTCTGCTGATGGACTTCGGCGGTTTTTCCATCAATATCGTCACGCTGCTCGCGCTCGGTATATCGATCGGTGTGCTCGTGACCAACGCCATCGTCGTTCTGGAGAGTATTACCCGCCATTTAGACGAGCTCGGCGAAGACCCGATAACTGCCGCCCGCAAAGGGACCGACGAGGTAGCCATCGCGGTAACGGCGACGGCGATGACGAACGTGGTGGTGTTTACACCCATCTCGTTCATGGGTGGCATCATTGGACAGTTTTTCTTCGAGTTTGGCCTGACGGTGATTTTTGCCACCATGTTCTCACTGTTCATCAGTTTTACACTCACACCGATGCTCGCGTCGAAGCTGCTCAAGCCGAAGGCAGTGCAGGAGGCGCGCCAGAGCGCCCACGGCCGCTTTCTGGGTCTCATCGAGGCGCCTTTTCTCGGGCTGGCGCGTATCTGGGAACGAGGTTACAGGGTGATCGAGAGCGGTTACCGGGGAGCGCTCGGGTGGAGCATGCGTCACCGGATCCGCACGGCGCTGATCGTTGTGCTGATTTTCTTTGGTGGTCTGTCCCTGTTCAGTTTCGTCGGAGGTGAGTTTTTTCCCGAGTCCGACAACGGATACCTTCAGGTAATACTGAGTCTTCCAGCCGGCACCACGCTGGATCAGACGTACGAGGTCCTCGAGGAGGTTGAAGCGATCGTGCGGCGGGAAGTCCCGGAGGTCGAGTTGATTCTGACCACCGTCGGCGGTCAGAACAAGGGGGTCGAAGACGGTGAGTTGGTCGGACGCCTGGTGCCGACGGCCCTCCGGCAGAGAGACGTGTTCCAGATCATGAGGGAACTGCGCGAGTCCCTGGCGGTAATACCCGCCGCCGACATCGGGGTGCAGCAGTTTTCCAACTTCGGCGAGAACAAGGCCATCATCGTCGAGGTGCTCGGTCCCGACCTCGACCGGATCACCGAGTACGCCACGCAACTTCGCGACGAGATGGCGCTTATCCCAGGCATAGCCGACATCGAACTGGGAGCGAAGCCCGGCAAGCCCGAAATCGTCTTCTACCCGGATCGCGACGAGTTTTCCAGACGTGACCTGCCGGTGGCACTGGCGGGTATGGAACTGCGCAACCTCTACGAGGGCGACGTGACATCGGTCTACAGGGAAGGCGGTGAGGAATACGACATCCGGGTGCGGCTCGACGAACGCCACCGCTCGCGGCAACAGGGCCTGCGCCAGGTGATGTTTTCGACGCCCGACGGTCTCGTGCCGATCGACGCCGTGGGCCGGATCGACCGGAAGCGGGGCCTCGCCGAAATCACGCGCAAGAACCGGCAGCGCATGGTCAGCGTGAGCGCCAACTTGTCTTCCGGAACTCTCGTCGAAAAGGTCGATGCGATCCGGGAACGCGTCGACGCGATGAACCTGCCGCCGGGCTACCGGGTCGAGTTCTCCGGAGACATCGAGATGCTCGGCGAGTCGTTCTCCGAAATCTACAAGGCCCTCGTGCTGGCGATCATTCTTACGTACCTCGTGCTGGCCGCGATCCTCGAGTCGTTAGTTCATCCCGTTACCAAAATGGTAACGCTGCCGCTGGGTCAGGTGGGGGTTAGCGCCGCGCTGGTGATGGCGGGGGCGACGATCAACGTTATGTCGCTGATGGCGATCGTGATGCTCGTCGGAATTGTGGTGAACAACGCCATTCTCATTCTCGACCTGGCGGGCCAGCTGCGCCGCCAGGGCAAGGACGCCCGTACGGCGATACTCGAAGCCGCGCCGCGCCGGTTTCGTGCTATTGTGATGACCACGCTGGCGATCGTGGCGGGGATCATCCCCCAGTCCCTCGGAGGCGCTGGATCAAGCTTTACGGTTGCGATGGCGGTGGTGACGATGGGTGGTGTGGTGGCGGCCGGTACGTTGAGTCTCTTCATTATTCCGGTGGTTTATACGTGGTTCGATCGTCTCAGTCGAGCGCAGTGATCTTCGGGATGTCGGTGAAGACGAACCGGGAATTGCCGTCTTCGCTGATAAAGAGGGGTACGTAGTCGTTGGTCACGCCGAGCCACGAGCACGTCGGATCGACCGAGACCCAGCCTTCGTCCTCGAGGTACACCTGGGCCCAGACGTGACCGCTCCGCCCGACCCACCATCCGTGGACCAGGCGCGCGGGGATTCTCGCGCGCCTGCACAGGGTAACGAACACGTCGGTCTTGTCCCAGCAGTGGCCGTATCGCTGGCGGAGTACCTGGACGGTGCCGTATCGGGAACCCGTGACGTCTCCCTTGTACGCGATGTTGTGGTAAACCCAGCAGAGAATCGATTCCACGTTTTCGCGATCGGATCGTTTCCCGTCGAAGCACTCGTACAGGATCTGCCGTACTTCCGGGCTCAATACGGGCCATGATAGCGTTTCACAAAGGTTCGCTGATCTGTCGATGCTTCCATCCGGTCGATATCCCGCGAAAGAACGAGTGGCGACTGTGGCTTCAATCGTTACCCTCGGCACGTCAGCCACCACGGGAAGATCGCCAAACCGCACACTCAACAGATCGTGTGCCCGGCTTCGTTCGAGCGGCTCGGGCGCGAATGTATAAACCGGCGCTCCCCAGTCAGGGGTCTCCATTCGCAGATACAACGTATCTCCAAATTTGAAATCCGCTGCGAGTTCGGTGATTTCGCGCGACGCGTTATTGTCCCCCGGGTTACGGTGTTGTGCCGACGCCGCGTTGAAGAGCAGGTTCCACTTCATGGCGTCGTGAATGCGGTCGAACGGCGCTACTTCCATCTC
>CBDVDJ010000127.1:0-7395 GCA_965372695.1 uncultured bacterium | reverse complement strand
TCCACCACGCGCTGGATGGCCACCATGAACGCGGCGATTCTCGGGCTGACGTTGTGTTCGAGCGATACCTCGAGGACGCCGTGGAACGCCCGGTTCATGAATCGCTCCAGCCGTACGTTGACCTCTTTTTCGGGCCAGAAGTAACCGATCCGGTCCTGTACCCACTCGAAGTACGACACCGTCACGCCCCCGGCGTTGCACAGGATGTCGGGAATGACGACCGCCCCGTTGTCGGCGAGGATGGGGTCGGCCTCCGGCACCACGGGGCCGTTGGCGCCTTCGGCGACGATGCGCGCCCTCACCCGCGGCGCGTTGCTCGCCAGAATCTGGTTCTCGAGCGCGGCGGGGACGAGGACGTCGACGTCCGCGTAGAGGAGCTCGTCCTTGTCGAACGCTTCCGCCTCGGGAAAATCGGTGATCGCGCGGTTCTTCGCCACGTATTCAATCAACGCCGGTATCGGAATCCCTTTCGCGTTATAGAGTCCCCCGAAGACGTCTGATACGTGGGTCACTTTGACGCCCATTTCGTGTAGAAATTGAGCCGCTACCGACCCCACGTTTCCAAACCCCTGTACGGCGGCCGTGGCGCTGCCGGGAGAGATGTTGAGGTGTTTCATCGCTTCGCGGATGGTGATCACCACGCCGCGGCCGGTCGCCTCGCGGCGTCCTTTCGAACCGCCCAGGATGACGGGTTTGCCCGTGACCATGGCGGTCTCGGTGTACTGGTGGTTCATCGAGTAGGTGTCCATCATCCACGCCATCGTCTGCTCGTTGGTGTTCACGTCGGGCGCGGGGATGTCTTTTTCGGGGCCGAAGAGGTCCATCAATGACGCCGTATAACGCCGCGTGAGCCGTTCGATTTCGCCCTGGGACATTTTTGACGGGTCGCATTCGATACCGCCCTTACCGCCCCCGAAGGGAATTTCGACGACGGCACACTTCCACGTCATCCATGATGCCAGCGCCTGGACCTCGTCCAGCGTGACGTCGGGGTGGAACCTCACACCACCCTTGGCGGGGCCGCGTACGACGGAGTGCTGGACGCGATACCCCGTGAACATCTGGAAACTGCCGTCATCCATCTTGACGGGGAGCTTCACGATCGTGGATCGCCGGGGATATTTGAGGAATTCGAGCAGGCTCTGGTCCAGATGGAGCTGGTTCGCGGCCTGGTCAAACTGCTTCATGACGTTTTCGAACGTCGAAATGGGGATATCATCCGATTTCAGGTGGCTTATGTCGGTCATCGTCCGGCCTCCGAATTATCTGTGGCGTTTTTCGGGCTTGTGAACTTATCCTTGACAGGTTACCACAACCGGAAGGCGCCATGGCTACGAAACACCTGCCGATCACGCTGGTTGCGGCGTTCGTCCTGACGGCCGTGCTCGCCGGGGCCGATCGTACACGGGCGGCGGACGTCCCGCCGGACTCGCTGCGCACGCCGGAATCGTATGTCGGCAATCATCGTTTCCTGCGAACGTCGGCGGAGATCGTCGCGCTCAACGTCGGGATGTCTCTCTACGGTGAGTATTTCATCGATCGGGATGACTCCGGGTTCCACCTCAGCATGGATTCGTTCGTATCCAATCCGAGAGCCGGATTCGAATGGGACAACAACGTCTTCTTTGTCAACAACCTCCGGCACCCGTACCAGGGCGCCCAGTACTATGGAGCCGGCCGCGCCAACGGTTACGACTTCTACCAGTCGTCGGCGTTCGCCTTTATCGGTTCGTGGCTCTTCGAATACACGGGCGAGAGCAAACCGGCCTCCTACAACGACTGGCTCAACACGGCCATCGGCGGTATCTCTCGCGGTGAGGCGCTGTTTCGCGCCTCGGGTGCCGTCCTCGACAACGAATCGACGGGGTTCATGCGGTTGTGCCGCGAAGTGGGCGGTCTCGTCATTCTGCCGGCGCGTGGATTCAACCGCGTCATTACGGGCGAGTCGTTCCAGGTGCACGCCAACCCCGAACGCCGCCCGGGCGCGGGGATCTCGACGGAAATCGACGTCGGTGCCCGGGTTCCCGGGGACGAACCGTTCGACGACGCCGCGGCGGCGAGAAATTTTTTCGCGATCGAACTGCGCGAGGGCATTCCGGGACGGACCCGGGTGGAGCGGCCCTTCGACGTGTTCACGGCGGGCCTCGACCTCTCGGTCGGCTACAAACCCCGCTCGTTGAGACGTCTCGAAGTCGACGGGATGCTCGCGGGATCCGATCCGGGCGGGAAGGCGACGATTGGCGCCGTGCTTCTGTTCGACTATTTCGACGACGCGGCCTGCCAGTTCGGCGCGCAGAGTATCGGCGCCGGGTTGTTTTCGGGTGTCGGAAGAGAAGCGGGGTTCGAGTTACGGGCATCTCTCGTTGGGGCGGCGGTGATTCTGGGCTCCGTGCGTTCCGACTACTTCGACCTGACCGGCCGCTGGTTCGACCATGGTCCCGGCGCCTCATACGGCGCGGGAATTCGTTTGCTCCACGGGAGCCGCGCCCTGATCGAGCTGGACCACTCCGGATTCTGGATCCACGCGATGAACGGCAATGCGGCCGACCACTTTGTCGCCCGCACCCGCGCCAGAGCGGGTCTGCCGCTGGTGGGCGGCCTGGGTGCCGGGGTCGAATACATTCTGTACAGTTCCACACGCACCTACGAGGTCTATCCCGACGTCAGCGCCCACCGGTCCGAGTGGCGGGTGTTCGTCGCCGCCGGGCGGTGATAGGTTGGCCGGGCGGTGATCAAACCGGTCACTCCGGAGGCTTCGTGTAGTCGGTGTAGGACTTCTCCTCCATCAGGCCAGAGCCCGTGATGCCGTTGATCTCCCGCTTGATCGCGGCGCGTTCGTCGTTGTTGATGTAGACCGACCGGGCCAGCTGGATAAACTCGTCGTCAAAGGTTCCGGTCGCCTCTCGGGCGCGGATGCCGTCCTCGATATCCCAGATCGCTTCGTTGACGGACTTGAGCCGCTTCAACTGGCCGGACAGGTCCGTCCGGCTCAAAGGCGATGCGCTCCACGTGGCGCGGAGTGTTTCGAGCTCTCTGGTGATGTTACCCAGCTTTGCTTCGTCCCGGATCCGCTCCGACTTGATTTCGAGGATTGTTATCTTGTCCAGGAGTTCGCCGACCGGGACGTCGATCTTGATGGCCATGGTGTCCTCCGGAGGAAAGTCCGAGTATAACGGATACGGAGTGCCTCCGAAATTGATTTCGACTTGATCGAAATTTGTGACCGGAGTACAAATGAGTCATGGCCGCTGGATCGAAGAAAGTCATCATTGCCGCCCTGATCGGCAATTCCCTCATCGCCATCACCAAGTTCGCCGCCGCCGCGGTCACGCGCAGCTCGGCGATGCTCTCCGAGGGGATCCACTCACTCGTCGATACGGGCAACCAGGTCCTCCTCCTCTACGGGTTGAAGCGGGCCGGGAAGCCCGCCGACGAAGAGTTTCCGTTCGGTTACGGCAAAGAGCTCTATTTCTGGAGCTTCGTCGTGGCGATCCTGATATTCGCCGTGGGGGCGGGCGTCTCGATCTATGAGGGCATCCGCCACGTCCGGCACCCCGAGCCGATCGGGAGCCCGCACGTCAACTACATCGTCCTCGCGCTGGCGATGGTGTTCGAGGGCGCCGCCTGGTATTTCGCCTTGAAGGAATTCAGAAAGCACAAGGGCAAGCGGGGATACCTTCGCGCCGTCCGCGAGGGCAAGGACCCGTCGATATTCGTCGTACTCTTCGAAGACTCGGCCGCGATGCTCGGGCTGGTGGTGGCGTTCGCCGGCATTCTGCTCACCGACGTTACCGGCATCCTCTACTTCGACGGGATCGCCTCGATCGTGATCGGGCTGATTCTCGGGGCGACCGCCGCGTGGCTTGCCTGGGAGACCAAGAGCCTCCTCATTGGCGAGAGCGCCGAGCCGGAGGTCGTCCGCGGCATCCGCGACATCACCGGGTCATACCCCGAGGTCGTGCACGTCAACGAGGTATTGACGCTCCACATGGGACCGGAGTTCATACTCGTCAACCTGAGCGTCGATTTTGCCGATTCCATCAAGGCGGAACAGATGGAAACCGTCATCGCCGCGATGGATCGTGGCATCAAGGAGAAGTTCCCGAGGGTGAAGCGGGTATTCGTCGAAGCGGAGTCGCGCGTCGCGGGTTCCCGGCCTGGTCGATCCTGATTTACCGCGATCCTGTATTTCCCGCGCGAACCAGTTCCTCGAGCATCGATTCAGTAATGGGCTCCGACGTTGGGATTTTCTTCTCCCAGACCATGCGCCCGTCGCGAACCACGATAATCGAAGGCACACCCTGCACGCCGAAGTATTTGCTCGCCCGCCCGCTCTCCTTGAAGATCGGGAATGTCAGTCCGTTCTGGCCGATGAAATCCTCGACCTTTTTATCCGTCGAGGTCTCGGTCACCTCGGTGAAGCCGACGACGGTGAACCCCTGGTCCTGGTAGCGCTGGTAAAATTCCTCGAGCCGGGGCATCGCGCGCTGCGAGAACGGGCACCAGGTCTCCCAGAAAACAAACAGCTGCGTACCTTCGGCGTCGGTGTCGAAGCTGCCCTGAAAGCTTTTTTCGATCCCCATGTCGGTTGGGACTTCGCGGTTGCCGTAGACGTCTCCGGCTTCGTCGATTCGTCCCTCCGCAATGAGGACCGCCGCCAGCTGGCTCTTGGCCCCTCGCGTCCCGGAATGGCGCTCTCCGTAGTTCCGCCTGCACGCATCGAGCGTGCGCCGGCTCATCTCCTCGGCCACTTTCGTTTCGCCGCGTTTGAACCGGATCCATGCGAGTTGGTTCGCCGCCGCCATCGTTTCCTCGTGGTCGTCACCGCGCACACGCCGGTGCGCCTCGAATGACCGGATCGATACCGCCTCCGCTTCGGCGAATCGTTCGAGATCGATCAGGGCGTCGGCCACGTAAAAAAGGGCGTCGATTGTCTCCTGGTGATCGGCCCCGTGCTGGGCGAGTTGAATGTCGAGGACACGGCGCCGGAGCTCCACCGTGTTCTCATGTCGCCCCATGATGGTGTAGAGGCGGGTCAAGTCAGACAGGTAGGGAAGCGTCATCGGTGATTCGGGACCGTACTCGACACCGGCGAGTTCCAATGCGCGTGAAAGCTGGAATTCGGCGTCCTCCCACCTCGCAAGGCCCATATACCCCATGCCCAGCGTCTGGCGAATCTGCGCCTCCACCCCGGGGTCGTCCTCGAACGCCGTGTCGATGCGCTTCGCCGTGCCGTCGAGAAGGTCGGCGATGGTGGGCTCGACCGTCCAGTCCGACGGAATCGTCGTCTTCAGCGCGTGTCCCAGAAACTCAACCGCCGCGTGTGCCTTCTCTGTTTGTCCTTCCGCTATTTTCCTCTGTTCTTCGGCGCGCAGGAACATGGAAGTGCTGATGGTGACGCCGGCGACGAGCACGACGAACAGAGCCGCGACGGCGAAAGACAAAGGTTTGTTGCGGCGGGCGATGATGCGCAACTGGTAGGCCATGCTCGGCGGGCGGGCGACGATGGCCTCTCCACCGAGGTAACGCCGGATATCCTGCGCGAGACCGTACGCCGACTGGTAGCGGCGGTCACGGTCTTTCTCGAGTGCCTTGAGCAAAATCGTTTCGACGTCCACGGGAATCGACGGGGCGTTCGTTCGCGGCCGCGGCGCCGGTTGTTCCTTTACGACGCGGGCTGCGTCGTAGATATTCGATCCGCTGAGGTCGTAGGGAAGGGTGCCGACGAGGAGTTCGTAGAGCACGACACCAAGAGCGTACACGTCGCTGCGGGTATCGAGGTCGTGCGGGTCGGCGTCGAATTGTTCGGGGCTCATATACTGCAACGACCCGATGATCTGTCCGACCTGGGTCTGAAACGTTGCCAGCGCCATGTCGGAGTCCGTCGCGCGCGCCACACCGAAGTCGATGATTCTCGGGTTGCCGCCGGAGTCGACGAGTATGTTTCCCGGCTTGAGGTCGCGGTGGATGATCCCTTTCTGGTGTCCGTGGTGGACGGCGTCGCACACACCCACAAACAACTCGAGCCTTTCGCGGATGCCGGATTGCTTTTCGCGGGCATAGTCGGTGATCGACTTCGCGTTGGGAATGTATTCCATCGCGAAGAACGGATATTCCTCTTCACCGTCTTTATGCGTTCCCGCTTCGTAAACCTGGGCGATTCCCGGATGGTGAAGGCGGGCGAGGAGCTGCGATTCGTATTCGAAACGCCGTGCCGCTTCGGGCGATACGACACCCTGGCGCATGACTTTGACGGCCACGGTACGTCGCGGGTGGTCCTGCAGCGCTTCGTACACCGTGCCCATCCCGCCGGATGCAATCTGGCGGCGGATAGAGTATCCGCCGATCTTTCGGGGCAGGTCGGTCCCCTCGGCCGGACCGGCGACCGTATCGTCGGCTTCGCCCGGGTTCAGCTCGCTATCGTCGTTATCTCTTGGATTCAAGTCGCAATCTCCCCTTCTGTCGGGAACGGTCCGGGCGGGCTCTACGCCCGGCAAACTAAGGAACTCCTAATTAATTGTATACGAGTGTACGATTGTTTGCCAGCGGATTGTCCGAAGGAGCCGGACGGGGCTATGCACTTTATGTGAAAACGATCACAATCGGGGGTGTCCTCGCAAATACAGGTTGACAATAATATTTATATATGGTTGACAATAGGTTGACAACAGGGAGGTAACATGGGCACACGGGATCGCATACTCAAGAACATTCGTAAACAGGGGGAAATGACGGGCTCGGAACTGGCCAAACTGCTGGGCATATCCAGGCAGGCCGTCAACAAACACCTGCGTGCGCTCGTCAGCGACGGCGAAGTTTTGAAAGAGGGCGTTACACGGGGTGCCGTCTATCGCCCAGCGGGCCGCCGTGGCGCCCCGACTGAAAAACGACGCCGAAAATCCTATCCTCTAAAGGGGCTCGAGGAGGACAAGGTATTCCTCGAGTCCAGCCAATTGCTGGGCCTTCGAAGCCTGCTGAACGCGAATGCATGGGAGATTCTTTCTTACGCTTTTACAGAAATGCTCAACAATGCAATCGAGCATTCCAGGTCTGGCAAGTGTGACGTTGTCCTGGCCGCGGACCAGTATACAGTCCGCTTCAATGTGAGAGATTTTGGAATCGGGATATATCACTCGATCACGACGAAGTTTGGGCTCGCCGACGAAAACGCGGCTGTGGGCGAGTTGATCAAGGGCAAGACAACGACAATGAAGGAACGCCATAGTGGAGAAGGTGTGTTCTTCACTTCCAAATGTGCGGATCAGATGTCGATCCGCTCTCACCGGATAGAGTTGGTCTTTGACAATCTGAAAAAAGATATCGTCGTTCACGAGAAACGATTTCTCAAGGGGACGGAAGTTGAATTCAAGATCCGCAGACGATCACGGCGAACAG